>URTC01000065.1 GCA_900550765.1 uncultured Clostridia bacterium
CAGTTTTATCCCCATCTCAGCAAGAAAACGCAAAAGCTTTTTGGGTTCGGTAAGATCCACTTCTAAGCTGCCATCCTGCTTTACGCCCCAGCCATAGGGATACGCAAATCCGTCATACGCATTCAATCGCGTACTAACAATAAAATCCCCGGGACAGCACTGCAATGCGCCTTCGATACTTTCACGCAGCAGCCTTGTACGGTTTTCAAAGCTGCCGCCGTAACGGCTGTTTTCCCGGGTAAAGGCCGAAAGCAATTCACTGTTTAAATACCGATGGCAGCATTTGATATCAACGCCGTCAAAGCCTGCCTTTGCGGCCAAAACCGCCGAATGCACAAGCATGTCCCGTACGGAATCAAGTTCCTCATCGCTAATGATTCTTGAAGCATCGATCGCCCCGTTTGTTTCAAACAGAGGATTGTTATAGGCAATGATCGGTTCCGGTACACCATAGGGCTTACTATAGCGTCCGGAATGCGTATCCTGCATGATAATAACCGGTGCATAGCCGTTTATTCTGAAACCTGTTTCCCGAATTTCCTCCAAAAGTGTTTTAAACGAATCGATGTTATCCTCCCGCAGCCACAGCTGCCTGGGATTTGCCCTTGCACTTTCACAGCAGGCGGTTGCTTCAAACCAAATCATTCCCGCGCCGCCGGAAGCAAGGCGAAGATATCTGCGCCGTGTAAGTTCATCCGGTTCTCCTGTCGTTTTGCCGTCACAGCCTTCCATTGCCTGACACACCAGCCGATTTGACACGCGATGACCTAAAATATCCATCTGTTGTGCAAGGGGTGAAAGATCCTCACAAAACGGCAGAATACCGTTCAACGCAGCATTTTGTTCTTTAAATTGTTCTATCGTGTTATAAACTCTTCTTATCATGCTCTTCAATTCACCTCTAGCAATCATAATACCGTATTTTATGAAATCATTTCAATTATTTTTTTGTTTTCTTTTATGTAAATCTTGCTATTTTTTACTTTCATGTTATAATGAATATGTAAATCTTGTTTTAAGATTGATTTTCCCGCAATATTTACATAGCAAATTCATTTTTATCAAACTAAAATAGTTGAGGAGTGATGAATTTGAGCAATTCACTAATAGAAAATGCAAAATATTTATCCGAGGTCAATGATTTTGCCCCTCATGCTCATAACTGTTATGAGATCATTTACTTAAAAGAAGGCAGCTTAAAAGTAGCTATCGGAGAAAAGCAATACGATGCCAAAGGGCCGTCGCTTATCTTTGTCAGCAAGCTGGAACAGCACTCCCTAAAGGTTACCGGAAACGCATATAAGCGATATTACCTTTGTATTTCACCCGCGGGCGCCGGATCGCTGATTCGCGATTATACCTTGTTAACACTGCTTTCCAACCGACATGAAGATTTTTGCCACGTACTGAATGCTGCTCCTTTTGAGGCTGAAGCCGACAGAATCTTTAAAGCCTGCGTTGCCGAACAAGAAGCCGGTCTGCCCTATTCTGCCGAACGGCAGGCGTCGTTATTATGCGAATTGCTGATTTTAATATACCGGCAAAATCCGGCTCTGTTCAGTTCCGAAAATAATAAAAGCATTTCAATCATCTGGAAGATTCAGTGCCGTTTTGAGCAAAACTATCAGGAAAAGTTTTCCTTGCAGCTGCTTGCAGAGGAATATCATATGAGTCCGTGTTATCTTTCTCATCTGTTTAAATCCGTAACGGGATACTCTATTATGCAGTACCTTACAATGTGCCGGCTTTCCGTTTCACGGCAGCTGCTGAGCGAAACAGACATGTCAGTAACCGAGATCGTATACGCTACCGGCTTTTCCGACAGTAGTAATTTTTCAAGGCTGTTTAAGCGGGAAATGGCATGTTCCCCGCTGGAATACAGAAAACATCAGCAAACAGAAAGGATCTCTCTATGAAAAGTATTTTGATGGGCGGAAATGCACTGTTTCAAGTTTATTCCCCCGAAATAATTGATTTTTTGCAAAAAAATGCCGAATTGGTTATACGGCCGGAATCATAAAAGGAAAATCTGCAAGCCAATGAAACCTATGCAGATACCGCATACATTTTTACCACCTGGGGTATGGATTACTTTACCCAGGAGGAAATCAGACGCTGCCTGCCGAAGCTGAAAGCCGTATTTTATGGAGCCGGCTCGGTACAATACTTTGCCCGAGAATTTTTAAACAGCGGTGTTCGGGTATTCTCTGCCTGGGGCGCGAACGCCGTCCCCGTAGCAGAATATACCGTAGCGCAGATTCTTTTGGCCAACAAGGGCTTTTTTCAGGCCTGTTCCCGCTTTATTAGCCAAGAAACCCGCGCAAACGCGGCTGCATACTTTGGCTCCATGCCTGGAAATTACGGCTGCAATGTAGGTATTATCGGCGCCGGAATGATCGGCAAAATGGTAATTCGCCGCCTGGCCGACTATAACCTCAACGTTTTAGTATACGACCCCTTCCTCTCGGATGAAGCGGCAAAAGAACTCAAGGCAACCAAGGTTTCCCTGGAGGACCTCTTTTCCTCCTGCCAAACAATTTCCAACCATGTGGCCAACCTGCCGCAGACGGTGGGCATGTTAAACGCCGCCTGCTTCTATAAAATGTAGAATTACGCCACCTTTATCAACACCGGCCGCGGCGCCCAGGTGGTAGAGAAGGATCTAATAGCCGTACTGAAGCAAAACCCGGATATAACGGCCGTTTTAGATGTGACGGATCCCGAACCGCCGGAAGCAGACAGCGAGCTTTACACCCTGCCCAACGTATTTCTTACCCCCCATATCGCCGGCTCCGCCGGACAGGAAGTAGCACGCATGGGCGAATATATGAAAGACCAGTTTATAAAAGTGCAGCAAAACGCCCCCTGCGAATACGAGGTTACCTTAAAAATGCTGGAAACAATGGCATAAAAGGAGAATAAAAATGAAAAATATCGGTCTTGTTTCTATATCTTTCCGGAACCGCACGGCAGAAGAAATCATTGAGGCCGTAAAGAACGCCGGCTTAAACGCCATTGAATGGGGCGGTGATGTACACGTTCCCCACGGGAATGTATCCCGTGCCGAGGAAATACGGGCGTTATGCGAAAACGCTGGTATTTCCATTCCCGAATACGGATCCTACTATTTCATCCGTGAAAGTGAGCCGTCGCTTTGGGAGGACGTACGAAATTCTGCCCGTGCCCTCGGCGCGCCGCTGATCCGTGTTTGGGGCGGCAAAAAGAGCAGCGATTCTCTCACGACAGCTGAATATGATGCCCTGGTTGCCGACGCGCAGCGCATCTGCGACGCAGCCCCCGACCGAACAATTTGTCTGGAATGCCATGGGTCCTCTATCACCGATGAATACCATATGACGCTCCAGTTCCTGCACGATGTTTCCCGTCAAAACCTGAAAATGTTCTGGCAGCCATACCAATTCCGTTGTTTTTCCTATAATATTGACGCATTAGAGGCACTGCTTCCCCATATTTGCAGCGTACATGTCTTCTCCTGGGAAAGAGAAAAGCATTTTCCGCTCGCCCAGGGTAGAAATGAATGGGCTGAATATATAAAGCGCTTGAGTACACGCGGAGACATCCACTATATGCTTGAATTTATGCACGACGGCCGTATTGAATCCTTAAACGAAACAGCAAAAGAATTAAAGGAGTGGCTGAAATGAACCGCATCAATTTGGATAGTTTTATCGCCCAAACGCTGCAATGCGTACAAAAACACAATTTAGGAAAGCCCGGCGAATACGCCCGCTGGCTGTGGGGTGAAAACCGAAATTTAGGCCTGAATGAATACGGCTGCGCTGACGCGGCGAATATTCTTTACAGTATCGGCTCCTTCCCCTCTGCTCCTGAGGAGCGCGCAGCCTGGATACAGACCCTGCAAAGCCTGCAAAATGCAGAAACCGGTCTTTACAGCGAACCTACGCTTCACACCATACATACAACGGCCCACTGCACCGCCGCGCTGGAGCTCTTTGACGCAAAGCCGCTTTATAAGTGCTTTGCTCTTGAAAAGTATACGACAAAAGCCGGTCTTTACGAGCTTTTGGAAAAGGAAGTAGACTGGCAGAATCCTTGGCCGCAGTCCCATAAGGGCGCCGGAATCCTCCCCTGCCTGACTAACACAGATATGGTTGGGTTGGTATGGAATGATTGGTATTTTGATTGGTTGTCTGCGCTTACCGACGAAGATTCGGGCTTTTTCTTCTTTGGTGAAGAAAAGCAGGCACCGCTGTATCAATACATGGCCGGCGGCTTCCACTATCTATTCAACCACGAAGCCGAACATCGCCCCTTAAAATATCCGGATAAAATCATCGATTCCTGCCTGCATCTTTTAATCGACCCGGATAAATCCGGTATGCTGCGCCACTGCGGCTTCATTGATGTGGACGTAGTCTACTGCCTGACCCGCGCCATGCGGCAGACACCCCATAAATTTTACGAAGCCAAAGCTGCCCTGGAGGATTTTGCGGAAAAATATATCCAAATGGTGCTCGCCATTGATTACGAAAGGGACGAAGCCTTTAACGACCTGCACTGCCTGTTCGGCACCATCTGCTGTCTGGCAGAACTGCAGTCCGCCCTGCCGGGAAAAATCATTACTTCCAAGCCTTTAAAATTAGTGCTGGACAGACGGCCGTTTATTTAAAAAATCAAAAATGCCCGTGATATCACGGGCATTTTTAATCTTTCAATATAAAAATATACTTTCATTGCGTAATTTTAAAGCTCTTACTAATTACCTTTTTATTAAAACTTATAAATTCTTTCACTTCCACAGTAATATCCGAAGTTGTATTATTCAATTTATAGGCAACTTCAACCTCTAACGTAACATCTTTCTTAATCTCCTTACTTTGATTTTCACTATTATACGCAGCATTTTCCTCTAAAACATAACTTTTATTTAACCCAACGCCATCTTGATATACATTATCTGATACAGCAATATTAAACGCAGTGGGAGTATCACTATGATTGGTATAACCGTATGATACAATCACAACGTTTTCTCCTTCATAATCCTTTGCAAGTCTGCAACTTTTTATTTCAATAGAACAATCGCCTAAAGCAGTATCATCGATTACACCATCCACATTTCCCTCTCCTTGATTGATTTCTCCACTTGTATTGGAGTTGCCACTTCCCAGCGCCAAAATTCCAAACCCCGACAGCAAAATAATTGTAACTACCACCTGACTCATTTTTTTCATTTTTTATTCCTCCGTTACTTTATTTTTTATTATCCAAACAGCTACGGTATCCGCTGTAAGATACATTAGAATATCTATAACATCAAAAGTTCCTGTTATAAATTTTCCGGCCTGAAGCAGCTCCCATACAATTCCATATAATGCGCAGCATATAAAAATCAAAAAGATATCTTTCTTTTGATGCAGCCACACAGCTGCCAAAGCAAAAAACAGTGCATAACACCAAAGAGCATCAACAAAGTAATATTTTAAAAATACAAACAGCGCATTTTGCATATCATCAAAATTCGGCAATTCTATAAAAAAATAAATAAATTGATGGATATACGTATCGCTGCGCAAAAACAAATAAATAAAAAATCCTATAAAAAGCGAAAACGCACAATGTAAAATACAAAAATTTTTTATTGAATTCTTTTTCACACTTTTTATTACTCTCTTTTTTCTCTACAAGCAATATAACACAAATGTATTCTTTTGTCAACATATGTATTCATAACATTTTAAGAAATATCATACAATACCAAATGAGGTGTTGCTATGGCGGAGTTTTTTCTGGATTCAAAAATCGTCGGTGAAGTGTTGGCAAACTGCCGAAAAGAAAAAGGGATTTCGCAAGAAGTTTTAAGCGGCCTGGCCGATATCGGCCGCACGCATTTAAGCGCAATTGAGCGCGGTGAACGCAAACCCACCATGGAAACCCTGTACCGCATCAGTATCGCTTTAAACATGAACATGAGCGACATTGTAAAAAGAATAGAAGAACAATTAAAAAACCGCACGTAACCGTGCGGTTTTGCTTTACACCTTTCTATACGCGTGCCGATACTCCCTCGGCTGCATTCCGGTCTGCGATAAAAAGGCCCGGTTAAAGGAGCGTATGGTATTATATCCTACGGCAATACCGATTTCGGTAATGGAATCATCCGTTTTTTGCAGGCGTTCCTTGGCATCATTGATGCGCAGCATGTTGATATAATCATTAAAACTGATTTTAATTTTTTCGCCGAACAAGCGGGAAATATAATATTTGCTGGCGTGAAGTTCCGCGGCCATTTTATCCAAACTGATGGCATCGGTATAATTCTGCATACAATAGGCCAGCATTGCCGAAAGCATATCCGTATTGCTGCTCTGTACCGGCTCATATTCAAAAAGCGGAAGTACCTCGCCTAAAAACACCGTCAAATAGCCTTTACAGATTTCATCGTGGTAATCTGCATTGCTTTTTAATTTTTTATAGGCCTTACGCAATGCTGTTTTGATATCGCTCGTCAGCTGCTCTTTTTTTAACACCGGGTAAACCGGGCTGTTTTTCAGCAGAACATTTTTAAATTCCAAAAAGACCTCCGGCGAAAAAATCAGCAGATAACTTTCCTCTTCTGTAAACGTTTCATAATAATGCACTTTATTCGGAAACGCAAAAAACAAATCACCTTCGCTAAGCAGATATTCTACCGAATCCGCATAAGCTTTTGTTTGGCCCTTCATCATATACACAACTTCAATTTCTTTATGCAGATGCGCTTCACAGCTCAGGTATTCCCGGCGCATCATATGAATGGGGGTTGTTTTATTTTCATATTGTATACTCATAAAAAACTCCTGTTTTTAAATATCGCAAAATCTGTCTCATATTTTTCAATATTCGTCTTGAATTATACTATATTTTGTCTTATACTACAACTATAAAATTATAGGAGGTATAAAATGTTTACAGGTCTTCAATTGTATTCTGTGCGCGACGCACTGGCTGCTGATTTTGAAGGCACTCTGAAAGCCGTACACGAAATGGGCTATCAAGGGGTGGAATTTGCCGGTATCTGCGGTAAAACCGCAGCAGAAGTCAAGCAACTGTGTGCTCAATATGATCTTGTACCAATTTCAGCCCATGTGGCACTGAAGGAAATGTTAGAGGTTGCCGATACATTTAAAACCTATGCTGAAATTGGCTGCAAATATATTGTAATTCCCTATCTTCCGGAAGAGATCCGCCCTACCGCGGACGATTACTCGCAGCTTATTGCAACCGTAGAGGAAGTATGCCAAAAGGCAAAGGACGCCGGGCTTATCATGCTGTATCACAATCATGATTTTGAATTCGTCCGCCTATCAGACGGCACTTATTTTTTGGATAAGCTTTACGCCTGCGTTTCGCCTGCACTGCTGCAAACCGAGCTGGATACCTGCTGGGTAAACGCAGCCGGAGAAGACCCCTGCGAATATGTAAAAAAATATTCCGGCCGGGCCCCCATCGTTCATTTAAAAGATTTTTATAAAAAAGGCAAAAATGTGGAAGGCATGTACGAGCTGATCGGCATTCAGCCCGCCGAGGCCGCCTCCGCCGACGAAGCCTTTGGTTTCCGCCCTTTGGGCCGCGGTATGCAAAATGTACCGGCAATTCTTGCAGCCAGTAAACAGGCCGGCGCCGAGTGGGTTATTGTGGAACAGGACCGCCCCACCCCCGGCAAAGAGCCGATGGATGAAGTAAAGGCCAGTATTGACTATTTAAAAACACTCACCTATTAAATTAAAATTCAGCCTATGGCTGTTAGGAGGAAAAAACTATGGCAGATAATATTTTAGACAAATTCAAAGACGGCGTTGTAAAGGACGAAACCATCGATACCAGCAAAAAGCTGAAAATCGGTATCATCGGCACCGGCTGGATTTCCGAGGCGCATATTTCTAACTATCTGAAAATGCCTGATTGCGAGATCGTTGCCGCAGCGGATTTAATTCCCGGCAAAGCAGAGGCATTATTTGAAAAATACGGCATTAAAAACGCCCGTTTTTACCCCAATGACCGTGCAATGATCGACAACGAACCGGACCTAGACGCTGTAAGCATCTGCACCTATAACCGCCAGCACGCCGGCCCGG
>URTC01000066.1 GCA_900550765.1 uncultured Clostridia bacterium
TGAAATAAAACAGATGGAGATATCCGGTGCTGTGGAAACGGGGGTATATGGATTTGTTCCTTCGATTGTCAGTGCTTTTGCAAAGGAACAGCTTACAGTACCCTGTAAGGAGGCGGGAGTTTGTGTTCAGCAGTTGGCTGCACGGTATTACGGCGCGGAGAATATGGAAAAACTGATGCTTGTATTTAAAAAGCTCAGCGACGGTGCCAATTTTCTTTTACCTGATAAAGCTGACAGAAAAGGTCCGTTTTTATCCGGCCCTGCGTTCCCCTTGCTGACGGATCGGCAGGAATCTCTCTGGAAAACGGAGGGAATCTATGCGTATCCTTTTGCGCAGAAAGATATTACTCTTGAGGTGGACTGTCTTTTAAGGGCTGCGGAACATTTCGATAACGCTGCGGTCATATTAAAAAATATTTGTACACAAACACAGGAAGAAGCGGTAACGGAACTGCATGCAGTCTGTACGCTTTTGACAAATACGCTGATTACCTGTGTAAACGCAAAACGATGGTATCGGCGAAGAGCTGCTTTTCGAGGGGAAGAGGGGTTTAAAAAACGCTTTTTGGCAGAACAGATGGTGCATATTGCGCAGCAGGAGATCAAAAATGCACAGGAAACGGCAGAACTGATAGCCGCCTATCCTTTTTTGAGCGGAAATGCAAAATATGCAGATTTATGCTCTTTGGAACGATTGGAAGAGAAAATTCAATACACGAAAAAAGCAATATTAGAATTAAAAGAATTTTTACAAAAATGATTCTTATTAAGAAGTGTTTTTATTAAAAAGCAGTGGTGCGTTTTTTTAAGCTGTGCTATAATAAGCTTAAGCGCAGGGCAGCGTATGAAAGATCCCGTTAAAAAAGAGGAAGTGTGCGGAATCAATGATGTTTTCGGTGCGTAAATCCTTTTTTTTCGGGTAATACTTAGAAAGGGAAGTTTTCGGGGGAAAAAAGAATGCTGGAATTACAAAATATTTCTTATTCGGTTCATGACGATAATAATAAAGATAAGGAAATTTTAACGGATGTTTCTTTTAAAATGGATGAGCGCTTTATAGCGGTTACCGGTCCAAACGGCGGGGGAAAAAGCACGCTGGCAAAGATTATTGCCGGTATCTATCAGCCTACAGGCGGAAAAATCCTGTTGGATGGGGAGGATATTACTGCGCTCTCGATTACAGAACGGGCCAAAAAAGGCATCAGCTTTGCGTTTCAGCAGCCAGTACGTTTTAAGGGGCTTACGGTAAAGGATCTGATATGCCTGGCGGCTGGAAAAAATATAAAAATTGCGGAAGCCTGTGATTATCTTTCCGAGGTAGGCTTGTGTGCAAGGGATTATATTAACCGCGAAGTGAATGCCAGTCTTTCCGGGGGAGAATTGAAAAGAATAGAAATAGCCATGATCATTGCACGGGGAACAAAATTTTCTGTGTTTGATGAGCCGGAGGCGGGGATCGATTTATGGTCTTTTAATAACCTGATACAGGTATTTCAAAATATGTATCAACGCATCAATGGCACAATTTTAATTATTTCTCATCAGGAACGGATTCTGGATATTGCCGACAAAATTCTTGTAGTAGCTGAAGGGCGTATTGCTGATTTCGGTGCTAAAAAAGATATTTTACCCGGCCTTTTAAACAGTCGGCAAATTGCCTGCAAAACCTTGATTGATAAATTTTAAGGAGGTTTTTATGAATCAGATACAAAAAGATTTGCTGGAAGCAATCACCGGTATCCATGAGGTTCCTCAGGGAGCTTATAATATCAGAATGAACGGGGAAGGTGCCGGTAGAAATACGACTGAAAATATTGATATTATTACGAAAACGGACAAGCCGGGAATTGATATAAAAATAAAACCGGGTACGAAGAATGAAAGTGTGCATATTCCTGTGCTGCTTAGTCAGACGGGACTTACGGATTTGGTATATAACGATTTCTATATCGGAGAAAATGCGGATATTACGATCGTAGCCGGCTGCGGTATTCATAATGGCGGAGATAAAAAAAGCCAGCATGACGGGATACATACCTTTTATGTGGGCAAAAATGCGCGGGTGCGGTATATTGAAAAACATTACGGCGAAGGCGACGGCGCCGGAGAAAACGTCATGAATCCCTCTACGATTATTTTTATTCAGGAAAACGGCTATATGGAGATGGAAACCGCACAGATCAAAGGCGTAGATTCTACAAAACGAGAGACTACGGCAAAACTGGATGACGGCGCCACCTTGGTGATTAAAGAAAAAATTATGACACATGGCTGCCAATTTGCTGAAACAAAATTTGAGGTAGAACTTGCCGGATATGCATCCTCCACGCATGTGGTTTCGCGGTCAGTTGCAAAGGACGATTCACGGCAATTATTTTTATCCAACATTAAGGGCCTGAATAAATGCAGCGGCCATACAGAATGTGACGCGATCATTATGGATAACGCTACGGTAAGCGCTGTTCCGGAAATTACGGCCGGAAATGTTGAGGCTGCTCTGATCCACGAGGCCGCTATCGGCAAAATTGCCGGAGAGCAAATCGTTAAACTGATGACATTGGGCCTTACGGAAAAAGAAGCGGAGGAGCAGATCGTCAGTGGTTTTTTAAAATAGTTTTTTAAGAAAAAATTATAATTATTGCCTTTAGGAGGAATCCTATTATGGAATCAAAATTTACTGGTGGTCTGGCGAGCTTGATAGGAATTTCAATCCTGCAGTTTTTGCTTACGGTTGTTACTTTGGGGCTGGGGGCACCCTGGGCGGTGTGCATAAAGGAGAGATGGATCGCTTCGCATACTGTGATCGATGGACGACAACTCTTTTTTGACGGAACCGGCGGCCAGCTTTTCGGCAATTATATCAAATGGTTCCTGCTTACGATCATCACGCTGGGAATTTATTCATTTTGGCTTACGATTAATATGAAAAAATGGGTGGTAAAGCATACGCACTGCAGGTAATTTTATGAACGGAGGTTTTCATGAAGCTGTTTCTCTATTCTTTTCGGGAGTTTGATGAGAAGGATATTTTTGATGAGTTGAAAGAAAAATACGGATTTGAATATGGCTTTTCGGCCGAATATCCAAGTTTGGAAAATGCAGCATTAGCCAAGGGATACGATGCAATCAGCATGACGCCCTGCACGATGGATGCGGAGATTCTTGATGCATTTTATGCATTGGGAGTAAAATATGTTGCGGCACGTTCTATCGGTTATGATCATATTGATATTGCCCACGCCAAACAGCTGGGAATGGGGGTATCTCATGTAACGTATGATCCTGATGCCGTGGCTGATTATGCGATTTTATTGATGCTGATGGGGTGCCGGAAAATGGGATACATCCTGGAACGTTCTAAATTGCAGGATTATTCCCTGATCGGCAAGCTTGGCCGGGATATCGGCGATTGTACCGTAGGAATTATCGGTGCCGGCCAGATCGGCAGGACGGTGATACGGCATCTTTCTGCATTTGAGCCCCGTATTTTGGCGTATGACCTTTACCCGAATGAGGCTATGCGGTCTTATTGCCAATATGTTTCTCTGGAAGAACTTATCCGTCAGAGTGATATTATCAGCATTCATGCACCGGCGTCTAAAGAAAATTATCATTTGCTGGGCAGACAAGAGTTTGAAAAGATGAAGCCCGGTGTTATGTTGGTAAATACGGCAAGGGGGACGCTGATTGATACCGATGTACTGATCGAAAATCTTGTTTCCGGAAAAGTCAGCTTTGCAGGGCTTGACGTTATGGAAAAAGAGGACGGCCTTTACTATCATAATCGCATGGGGGATTGTATTGACAATGTACAAATGGCCCAACTGCGCGCTTTTCCGAATGTGGTGCTTACACCGCATACGGCTTTTTACACAAAAAAAGTCGTATACAGTATGGCGGAAAATGTAGTGAAATGCGTTTTTGATATGCAGAATAAGAAAGAAAATCCGCTGATTAACACATATTGAGCTTTGAACCCCCGCAAAAACCTGGTTTTGCGGGGTGTATTTTTATTATTCTGATTGACTAAATTTACATTTTTGAGTAAAATTATAGTAAGAATCATAGGGAGATTTTACCGAAAGAAGATCGAATGCTTTCAGGCGTAGGAGGAAAAACAATGATAGCAGTAATTAAATCAGGTACGGCACAAAAGCAAGTGGATAATTTGATACAGTGGCTCGGTACACAGGGAATTACCGCACATATTTCGCAGGGAGAATATCAAACGGTTTTAGGTCTTGTGGGGGACACTTCAAAGATAGATATCGAGCTTCTTGAAAATCTTGAAATCGTTGAATCTGTAAAAAGGATCAGTGAGCCATTTAATAGCGCAAACAGAAAATTTCATCCTGATGACACCGTAGTAGATGTAAACGGTATAAAAATCGGCGGAGGCAATTTTGCTATTATTGCCGGTCCATGTTCGGTAGAGTCGGAAGAACAGATCATCGAAGTTGCCCAGAGGGTAAAAGCTGCGGGCGCTAAGTTCCTGCGCGGCGGCGCTTTTAAACCAAGAACCTCGCCGTATGATTTCCAGGGGCTTCAGGCCGACGGATTAGAACTTTTAAAGGTGGCAAAAAAGATCACCGGCATGCCTATTGTAACGGAGATCATGAATGCCAATCATCTGCCGCTTTTTGAGGACGTCGATATCATTCAGGTAGGCGCGCGCAATATGCAGAATTTTGAGCTGCTGAAAGAATTAGGGCATACCAAGAAACCAATTCTGCTTAAACGCGGACTTGCGAATAATTTAAAAGAGCTTTTAATGAGCGCTGAATATATTATGGCCGGCGGCAATGAAAATATCATTCTTTGCGAACGAGGCATCCGCACATTTGAAACGTATACCCGGAACACACTGGATGTTTCTGCGGTTCCGATGCTGCATGAACTGACCCATTTGCCGGTAGTAGTGGATCCCAGCCATGCCAGCGGCATTGCACGTTTAGTAAAACCTATGGCCTTGGCAGCTACCGCTGCCGGTTGTGATGGCTTGATGATTGAAGTACATAATAATCCCTCCAAAGCGCTGTGTGACGGTGCACAGTCGCTCACCCCCGATCAATTTGATGAGGTCGCTTCCTGTGTTGACGCAATACGCGGGGTGTTGTAAGCATGACGGTGGGAATCGTTGGCCTTGGCCTGATCGGCGGATCTTTTGCCAAAGCCTTGAAAAGTTTTACGGACCATACGGTTTATGGTTGTGATACGGATGCCGCCGTTCAAGACTTTGCCGTTTATATGAACGTGATCGATGGTGTGCTGGATAAAAAAACATTGCATGAATGTGATTATGTTCTGGTTTCTATTTTTCCTGCA
The DNA here is from genome assembly GCA_900550765.1 of uncultured Clostridia bacterium. Lineage (GTDB taxonomy): Bacteria > Bacillota > Clostridia > Christensenellales > QALW01 > UMGS1322. The sequence goes on from URTC01000066.1 coordinate 5,326, forward strand.
GCGGCGATTGCATGGATTAAGCAGCATGCTGAAGAGATAAAAAAAGGTGCGATCGTCGTAGATTGCTGCGGTGTGAAGCAGGTTGTTTGTGAGAAATGCTTCCCGACGGCACAGGAAAATGGGTTTATTTTTATAGGTGGGCATCCCATGGCGGGATATCATAAATCGGGCCTGAAATACTCAAGGGATACGCTGTACAAAGGGGCATCCATGATCTTGGTTATGCCCGATACGGAGGACATTGCCCTGCTTTCTTCGGTTACTAAATTTTTTAAGGAACTTGGCTTTGGAAGTGTTACTGTAACAGATGCGCAGACGCACGATAAAAATATCGCTTTTACTTCGCAGCTGGCACATGTGGTTTCCAATGCGTATGTAAAAAGCCCGCAGGCGAAAGTTCATAAAGGGTTTTCTGCGGGAAGTTATAAGGATCTTACAAGGGTTGCTTATTTAAATGAAGAAATGTGGACAGAGCTTTTTATGGATAACCGAAAATATTTAAAGGATGAGATCGACCATATTATTAAGGAATTGAAGAAGTATAGTGATGCCTTAGCGGCCGGCGACGCAGATACTATGAAAGCGTTGCTTAAGGATGGTAAAGTAAGAAAGGAAAGCATAGATAAGTGAGACAGGTGTGCGTTCACGCTTCGAAAACATATGATATCTTAATAGAGCCCGGATTACTTCTCCGTGCAGGATTGCTTTGCCGGGAGCGTTTCGGGCTTTGCAGATTGTGTATTCTTACCGATGATACTGTGGATGCTCTTTACGGTACGGCTGTTTTCCAAAGTTTTAAAGATGCCGGATATTCGGTAGAAAAAATCGTTATCCCTCATGGTGAGGAATCTAAAAGCGCAGAAAACCTATTGAATATTGTCAATAAGCTTGCGCAAATGCATTTTTCCCGCAGCGATATGCTGGTAGCATTAGGCGGCGGTGTAGTGGGCGATCTTTGCGGTTTCTGTGCGGCAACGTATATGAGGGGGATTCGTTTTATTCAGCTGCCGACCACACTTTTGGCGGCGGTGGATTCTTCCGTGGGAGGAAAGACAGCAGTCAATCTTCCGGCGGGAAAAAATATGTTCGGTGCGTTCTGGCAGCCGTCATTGGTGTTGTGCGATACGGACGTGCTGCATACCTTTGATGAAAAAGTATTTGCAGACGGTACCGCGGAAATCGTAAAGTATGGTATGATTTGGGATGAAGAGCTTTTTACAGCGCTGGAGACGGGAACCTGGAACCGGGAAGATGTTATTGCCCGATGTGTGGAAATTAAACGCGATGTCGTCAATCGGGATGAGTTTGATACCGGTCTGCGGCAAATTTTGAATTTTGGTCATACCGTAGGGCATGCGGTAGAGAGTTTAAGCCATTTTGAAATATCCCACGGAAGTGCTGTTGCAATTGGAATGACCATCGTAACACGCGCAATATGCCGGCAGGGAATGGCCAAAGAAGATGTGCTTGCCCGGCTTATAAAAACTCTGGAGGTCAATAGGCTGCCTGTAAGCTGCGGTTTTAGTGCCGAAGAGCTGTTTGAAAAGGCTATAGGCGATAAAAAGCGTGAAGGTGATAAGATTCATATCATTGCAGTAAAAGAGATCGGCAAGGCGGAAATCATCTGTATGGATCTTATTCAGCTCAAAGAATGGATACGGCTGGGGAGCACGTGATGGATGTTTTATTAAAAGGCGGAACGCTCAGGGGAACAGTAGAGGCCATTGCTTCAAAATCTCACGTGCATCGGCTTTTGATCTGCGCGGCACTTGCCAAGCAGGAAACAGTTATAAAAAATATCATTCCTTCTAAAGATATTTTAACTACTGCCGATTGCTTGGAAGAATATCTTGCACAAGTTAAAAGATACGGAGATGATTTATCGATACGGCCATACCCGCGTCCGAAGGCAAAGCCGCTGCTGAATTGTACGGAAAGCGGCTCTACTTATCGCTTTCTTGTGCCGGTGGCCTGTGCCAAGGGTGTGCCCGTTGCATTTACCGGAAGCCGCCGGCTGGCAGAACGTCCGCTTTCACCGCTGTATGAGCTGCTATGCGAACATGGCTGTACGCTTTCCGAACAAGGGGTTTTCCCCTTGCACGTAAAAGGAAAATTGCAGCCAGGAAATTTTTTGATCGACGGAGGTATAAGCTCTCAATTTATCAGCGGCCTTTTGCTTGCGCTTCCGCTTTTAACAAGAGACAGCACGATTCAGATTACAGGAGAACTGCAATCGTATCCGTATATTAAAATGACGCTGGATGCATTAAAAACATTTTCGGTGGATGTTAAAGAAGAAGGGCGGATTTTTTATATAAAGGGAAATCAGCATTTTATCAGTCCGGGAAATATTCATGCGGAAGGAGATTGGTCCAATGCTGCGTTTTTTGCAGTGATGGGAGCATTTTCGCCCGAAGGAATTACAATTCAGGGGCTGCGTCAGAACTCGTTGCAAGGGGATAAAGCGGTTCTTGATATTTTAGCAACGTGCGGGGCGACGGTTACCTGGCGAGAAGATATGGTTGCAGTAAAACGGAATGTGCTGCGGGGCCAAAAAATTGACGCCGCACAGATTCCTGATTTAGTGCCGATCCTTGCAGTCATGGCCTGTGCTGCCGAGGGACAAACGGTTATTTATAATGCCCAAAGACTGCGGCTGAAGGAAAGCGATAGAATAGAAACCGTTTTTCGGATGATCCGATCCCTTGGCGGAAATATTGCTGTGACGCAGGATGGATTTA
>URTC01000067.1 GCA_900550765.1 uncultured Clostridia bacterium
GCACCAGCTTGATTTCACTTGTGCCGGTGTTATGGATCTTCACAGTCATTTTACCATTCTTCAGATGACCCGCAAACTTATCAAATTTTACATAGACGCCTGCGCCTTCCTCTGCAGAGGTCACCTTAACGGTCACGCCCTGTACTTCCGTTACTTCCTCGTCCCCGCCGCCGGGCTGATCGGTTCCTCCGGCAGCTGGTGTAATCGTTACTTCATCTACATAATAGGGAAAAAGTTGCTTGGAAGCGTATGCTGATCCGCTACCGGATCCATCCAATCGAAGAACCAACTGATATGCCTTTGCACTGCCGGCATCATACAAAGCTTTTACGGTTTTCAGATAATCTTCGGTAACCGTCAGCTTCACCTCATATTGTTTCCACTGGTCAGTAAGCTCTACCATTTGCTTAGTCGAAAGCCAGCTATCCACCGGTCTCCCCTCATCGGGCGCCGCCCCCTTATGCTCCTGTGAGTTCAGAATGAACTGGAATTTAGCATTCTCCGGAGCAGGGCTATCTGTTTTAGCCCAGAAGGTAATCGTATATTCTCCTGCGCCTGCGCCCTGATAACCGTTTGCCTCATCCTGAATAATAGCAGCGCCTAAATCAAAAGCAATGGAACCATATATATGACTGGTAGGCGTATACTTCACAGCATGCGCCGTACCGTTGGCACCGCCGGAAACCTGCTCAATGCTACCGGCAGAAAACACGCCCCAGCCGGTAGTGCCGTCTTCCGCGTTGCCGTTTACAACTTCAGCATAAGCCGCATCCGGTGTCCACAGGTCGTTTACGCTTTCAGGCAAATCTGCTTTTTTTACTACTTCTGCGGTATACCCATTACCATTAGGGATATTGGCCGCCTGGTCATTTCCGCTTACATATAAAACCGTGCCTTTGGGAAGAGGCGCGCCATCTCCTGCCTGAGTGGAAACATCGATTCTGATAAAGGCGTCGGCATACGTATACGTTTTTCCTTTAATCTCTTTACTCGCCGGAACATTGGCCGCCAGTTCAACGCTCTTGCCGGCAGGCACCAGCTGATATTCTGCGGCAGCCAATGTCTCCCAGGAATCTCCCGAATCTCCCGTATGGAGAACGCTGGGTTTAAGGCGGGCATAGATATCCGCATCGGATGCATTGGATAAAACCACCCTTGCTGCAACGGTATCGCCGCTGGCCTCAGGAATAAAGCCCGTAGTCGTAGTACTGGCTATGAAGGTCATCGTATTTTCCTGCGTAGCGGTTACCTTAACGCCGTCATATTTGATAAATGCAACGGAAACATCATCCACTAAAAGAGTAACCGGTGTAGCCTCCGCTGCTCCTTGAATAGAATCCATACAAAGATTCAAATAAGCGTCATCCGCCCACAGCTCCAGATCCGCGGCTTTGACACAAATGACTCCTGTCAGGGTATGCCAAGTATTATATTGGGGACCCGCGCTGGAGAATGCTTTATAGATATTTCCATCCGCTGCTTTTGTAACAAAGGAAAACTCCTTATTGCTACGCAGAACCATTCTGGCAAGACCTTTCGCGGCATCCGCTGTTCCCGCGTCCGCTTGTACGTAAACTCTCATGGAGATTTCAACATACACATCGGTCAGATCTGCTGCTTCCATCGCGTTTTTGATGGTTGAAGCGACATTGAGCTTTGGAGATTCCCAACCTCTCTTTGTAACGCTCTGCAGAACCTTATTCCCGGCCTCCGCAGGATCGTCAGCAATTGCAAGCGTCGGAGTATTGCCTTGTTTGCTCCAAACGGAAGGAACTTCCGTCTGTCCGGTAAAGGTAGACTCCGCTTCGCCAAGAAGATTCTTGCCATACACAGAATCTTCCGCAAAAACTGTGATCATGGAAAAGCAGGAGATCACAACTGCCAATGCAAGAATCACGCTTAAAGCTTTTTTCATTCTTTTTTCCTCCTATTTATTTTTGATTTACCTATATCATACCTCTTTTTCAACACAAAGTCAATATAATTTATTAAAAAAATTTTAATATTTACATGGTAATTATCTGTATTTTTAGAGGTTTTTGGAATCTAAAATCACAAATTTCTTTTCTTATATTCAACGCCCGCCCAAAATCTTTTTGCTTAAAAGCTGCCAAAAAAGAATTGTATACAAAATCTAAAGTGCCGCGCTCTAATCTCACACAAGCCGATTTCCTCTGCTAGAGAAGCCGAAGAGAATTTTTATAGGTCTATACGGACTTTCCCATACAAAAAAGCATTCTGCAGCGTTACAGAATGCTTTTGTCTTCTTATGCAATATCTTCGATGACCCGCTCCGGCGGGGTATCCAGCTTAGTGGGAACATGAAACAGCTTTTCCAGGCTTTTAAAGGCACTGGCCATATAATGGCCGTCAGTAATCCGCTCATCGGTAACAACGGTATAGTCTACGACTGTGCGCTTGCATACATTTCCCTCCTCGGTAAGGGCAAGCTCGCGGCGCTTAGCACCGAAAGTGATAAATACCGGTGTATTGCCGAAGTTATATAAATGGTGATAAATCGGCGGAATTCCCAATGAACCCAGGTTGGATACAAAAATACTGGAGTGGAACGGAGACGCTTCGTTGATTACCTTCGGCATCAGACCGAAATAATCCAGCAGCTGCATCAGGCCGACGAACAGGCGCAGGAAAATAGCCGGCAGAATATTGATAGCCCGGGCCACAAAGTCAAGATTGGTGGTATCCCCTTTTTTACGGGCGATATCGATAGCCTCCTCCATACGGCGGTAAACATCTTCAGCGGTATCGGTAGGCTGAAAGCGCACCTTAATAGCAGTTTCCTGGGCATTGAGCTTCATTTCTTTTTTGACCATCATGCTTAAAACAATCTCATTGCGGCTGAAAATGCGCTGTCCGGCAATAAAACGGTTGATGGCGGGTTTTTGGGATACCATGCGCACGTAGGCCGCTACGATCAGATGCATAAAGCCAAAACCGGAAAGTCCCTGTTCGCGCTTTTCTTTGATATACGTTTCAATATCATCGTAATCAATACTGGCCTTGAAATAGTTTTGCGCATCGCTGCGGGTTTTCATAATGAACGGAGAAACATAATTCATCGGCGGCAATGAACGGATTTTACGGCCGTCCCTGCGATCCCCCAGCCGACGTTTTCTTTTTGCCATAGAAAGGGCCTCCTAAAAATAAAAATGATATCAAATAATGACAGCACTATTTTAGCAGAAAAAACGCACTTTGGCGAGTTTTATTTTAATTTATTGATAGGAAATATGTTTTATGCTATAATGAAGCCATAAAACCAAAGTTTGAAAAAGGAGAAGAATATGTTAAAAAATCCATATGGGGACTTTACGCAGGAAGGAAGCGCATTTCAAATCCGGACACCGGATATTCCCCGTAATTGGTATAATTATCTTTGGAATGATAATTATATTACGTTTGTTTCGCAGACCGGGGCAGGGGAAGGTTTTTTGCAGGATTCACTGGGGCGGCGCATCGGCCTGATATCCGACCGAGGCGTCTACCTTACGGAGGGCGGTGCACATTGGGGAATCAGCGGCCTCCCGGTAAAAGAGAAAAGAGAAGACTTTTCCTGCGTACACGATCTGGGAAATACAGTAATCACGGTAAAAAACCGAGGAATCACTTCAAAGCTCTGCTTTTTTGTACCCAACAGTGAAAGCTGCGAGCTTTGGCGGCTGAAAATAAAAAATGAAACAGAACAAAAACGCACGGTAACCGTATTGGGATATGCCGGTACGGCGATAGACGGTCCGTATGTGCGCCAGGGCTATAATCTTTCACAGGCGGAGTTTGATCCGAAGCTAAACGGCGTTATCAGCAAAAATTATTGCGATTTTTTCGGCAAGCATAATATTCCTTACTATAGCTTTATGGCACTTTCAGAAAAAGCGGATGGGTTTGATGCCTCAGTCAATGCCTTTCTCGGGCCGTATGGCTCTTTGGCATATCCTTTGGCCTTAGAACGGGGCGGCTGCTCCAACACGGCCGGTAATGCCGAAAAACTGGCGTTTGCTTTGGAGAAAAAGATCGAACTGGCCCCCTATGAAGAAAGGGAATTGATTTTTATCTGTGCTATCGCCTTTACGCAGGAGGAGGCCGAGGAGATCAAATGCCGCTACAGCGTGCCGGAAAACGTAGCGGAAGAGCTAAACCTGGTAAAGAATAAATTTGCCCGTCAGATTGACGGCGCAGTCATCGATACGCCGGATCCGGAGCTGAACCTTCTGTTTTCCTGGCTGAAGCATCAGGCAAATATGGGATCCAGATGGGCGCGTGTGCGGCATAACGGCTATCGGGATATGAACAGCGACTGCGAATGCCTGGCCGCAGTAAATCCTTCTCTGGTGCTGGAACGATTCAAGCGGGTGCTTACGTATCAATATGCCAACGGTTATGCGCCCCGTACGATCCGCGGCGGTGCGATCTGCGATAATCAGTTTGCCGACAATATGGTGTGGATTCCTTTCACCGCCAGCGCCATTTTAAAAGAGCTGGGCGATAAAAAAATGATGGATATTCCCGTACCGTTTAATGACGGAACCGTAGGATCAATTTATGAGCATGTGCGCCGCAGCGTTGAATTTTTGTATAACTTCCGCGGATATCATGATCTGATCCGCATTTGGGGCGGTGATTGGAACGACTGTATGAATCAAGCCGGACTGCAGGGAAAAGGGGTAAGCGTATGGCTGAGCATTGCCTGGTACCGTGCAAACCGCATGTTCGGTGAAATTGCCCGCATCTGCGGACGAGAAGAGGATGCGCGGCTGGCCGCAACCCGCGGTGAGGAACTGCGGAATTTGGTAGAAAAATACGGCTGGGACGGAGAATATTACCTTTGCGCCTACAGCGACGATGGCAGTAAGATCGGTTCCCGGGAATGCAGGGAAGGAAAAATGTTTTTGATTCCGCAGCTGTGGGCGGTCTTTTCCGGTATTTCTAAAAACGGCCGAGAGATTCAGGCTATGGATGCGGTGGAAAAATATCTTTCTTCCCCGCTGGGAACACTCATTTCCATTCCTCCCTATACGGAATACGATGAGCATATCGGGGTGATCACGCTGAAGCCGGCGGGCGTTCACGAAAACGGCGGAGTATATCTGCACACGATCGCCTGGAAAATTGCCGCCGACGCTATGCTGAAACGGGCAGAGAATGTGGAAAAAGATCTGATGACGATCCTTCCCTTCCGCAATCCGATTGTACAAAATCGAGCGGAGCCGTATATCTTATGTAATTCTTATTTTGGGCAGCAGACCGGTTACCGGTACGGTACTCCCGGACAAAGCTGGCGTACCGCTGCGGGACCGTGGCTGGAAAAGGCATTGATCAGCTATGTATTCGGCTTAATGCCGGAGATGAAAGGACTGCGCGTAGCACCCTGCCTGCCGCCTTCATGGAAAAGATGCGCCATTACAAAAAAGTTCAGAAGCGCCGTATATCATATTCAATATGAAAATAACGGAACCGAAATTTCGGAAATTTGGGTCAATGGTGAAAAGATCAGCGGAAATCTGCTTCCCTTTGAAGAAAAAACCGTTTTTGAAGTAACCGTAAAAACACAGAAGACATAAAAAATAAAACCAAAGATTTTTTACTTCTTTTTTAAAAAATAATCGCATAAATTCCAAACGGGTGATGCATTACGGATATTGTCTTGGGATTCTTAATTGGGGTTTGGAGTTTATATTCTTTAAAAAATTTCAAATGCTGCGGCGACTGTACCCAATGCAGAAAATGCCGCCGAAAATAGGGCCTCTGCTTTTATGCAGAGGCTTTATTTTGATTAGACCGCACGGTATAAAAATGTTATAATAAATAAAAAATAATCGATATGGGCTGTATCCCTGCTTATTTTGGAGAAATGTACGATGAAAAAATTTGAAGTTGTAACAGATATTTATTTTGGTGAAAACGCATTGAATCGGCTTAAAGAGCTTTCCTATCAGCGGGTATTTATTATATCAGATCCCTTTGTTGTGGAAAGCGGGCTGCTCCGCAATGTTACCCGGCCGCTGGATCAGGCCGGGATCTCCTATGAACTGTATACCGATGTAGTGGCTGATCCTACGGTGGAAAAAGTGATCTCAGGTATTACCGCGGTATTAAAAGCTGATCCCGAGTGCATCATCGCCGTAGGCGGCGGTTCAGCTATGGATTTAGCTAAATCTATCCGCAAAATTGCGGGGCAGATGCAGCCGGATTTCAAGCCTTGTTTAATTGCCATTCCCACTACCAGCGGCACCGGCAGCGAGGTGACCTCGTTTTCCGTGATTACCGATAGCCAAACGCACAGCAAAATTCCGCTGGCTTCCCGGGATATGACGCCGGATGAAGCAATTCTGGATGAGGTTTTGGTAAAGAGCGTACCCGCCAGCGTTACAGCCGATACGGGCATGGACGTGCTTACGCATGCGATTGAGGCGTATGTAAGCATCAATAACAATGAATTTTCCGGCGCTTTAGCAGAAAAAGCCGTGGAAATCTGCGGCCAATTCCTTTACCGTTCTTATTCAGACAACAATGATGCTCATGCGCGCCGCAAAATGCATATTGCTGCGTGCTTGGCGGGTCTGGCCTTTAATTCTGCTTCCTTAGGGCTGAACCACGGTATGGCTCATCAGCTGGGTGCAGTGTTCCATATTCCCCACGGGCGGGCAAATGCTATGCTGCTTCCCTGCATTATTGAATATAACAGCAGCATCAATAAGCTCTCCAAAAGTAAAGAAAACTATGACCAATGTGTAAGAAAATATTGCAATATTGCACGGATGCTGGGGCTTCACAGCATCAACGAAGTGATGACGATTCATTCCCTATGCAATTATGTACGCTTTATTTCTGAAGAGATGTGCATTCCCATGCATTTAAGTGAGATCCTCAGTATTTCAAAGGAAGAATATGAAAGCCATTTAGGCGCTATGGCGGATGCGGCGCTGAAAGACGGCTGTACGGCCACTAACCCGCGGATTCCCACCAAGGATGACGTGATTGAGTTGTATAGAAAAATATGGTAAACACCAGCGGATACGCTGCCAGAAGGAAAAAACCGGCTTCAAAAGCTTGCTTTTGAGTCGGTTTTGTTTTATAATAAAAATTAAGTTTGCATCTGGATCGTATCAGATACGGCCGCTTTTCAATCGACTCCCGAATTTTTACCGGAGGAAAACGGCTGGCAGAACAAAGAACATTCTCTGCGGACATATGGCCTGCAGAACAAAAACCCATTTTTTATAAAGGAAAGAAAGCAGCAGATGAAAAAAGAATCGAGAGTTTTATGTCTTTGCCGCGGGGTAACGGAAGAGGAAATCCAACGGGCAGTGGCAGCCGGCGCAGAGACCCTGGAGGAAGTATGTGCCGCTACAGGCTGCTGTATGCGCTGCGGCGCCTGCGCCAGAGAAATACAGGATTTTATTGATTTGCTGCAGAACAGGAGTTTTTGAATGGAACAATATAAGATAGACCGTATCAATGAACTGGCACGGAGGGCAAAAACGGTAGGGCTTACCCCACAGGAGGCCGAAGAGCAGCAGCAACTGCGTGCGGAATACCGGGCAGCGTTCCGCGCCAGTCTTGCCGGAATTATGGAGCATACGGTGATCCAGCGCCCTGACGGTACAAAAGAAAAAATACGAAAAAGAGATTCGGCCAAATGCTAAAACTGTTTTCCGGCAGAACTTAAAAAGACTGCTGCAATGTATAAAAAAAGTCTGCCGGCTGTAACAGTATGAAATTGTTTGGGCAAATGCTTATAGAAAAAAGGAGGCAGAAGGATGTTTGACGGAAAAATGAAAGCTGTAACTTTCAGCTATGATGACGCGGTTACCCAGGATAAGCGGCTGATTGAAATCTTTCATAAATATGATCTCAAGGCATCTTTTAACCTGAATTCTGGATTGCTTGGCACAG
>URTC01000068.1 GCA_900550765.1 uncultured Clostridia bacterium
ATTCTTTTTGAAAATCCCAATATGGATTTAGATACAGTGTATTTACTTGATAGAGTTCAGAAGGGAGAAAATATTAGCAGAATGGAAGCCGCTGCATTGAGAAAGCTTGGATTGATAGAGGGGAAAATTCCAAAGCTGTTTGTTTCTGCAACGGTGGCAGAAGCCCTGGACCAAAAAGCTCAATATATAAAAAATAAGGGATTTGATGATCAATATTATAAGCAATTGATTGTTGACTATTTGAACAAATGGGGCAAAGGGCAAAAAAGTGACTTTGATAAATTGCTGTTCGATAAATTGCCTGATTCCCTAACAGCCGTACAAAAAAACACTAAGATTCGAAATTTACTGGCATCACTTAGGATGGGCGGCATTATTGAAACCGATTCTGAAAACCATCAGCGTTCCAATTGGGTGTTGACGAAAAAATGAGATTTTTCATCATCTAATCAAGCTCTAATCAAGCGCGAACGCTGAAAAGTACAGTAGTACGTCGATTTTATTAAGCTGTTATATGGTGTAATTAAAGGTCTATGAACTGCCTGTTAAAATAGAACCGCATGAATGATACAAAAAGGAGTTCCACAGTACAGCCTATTGTAATCGTTTTCCGAACGCTCTGTAATTTTGGCACCCGCGCAGGCTGCAATTAAGGCACCCCGGAAATAAGATCCCAATAGTGTAAAGTAGATAAAAACTCTTGGCTTCTGTAATGGAGGCCAAGAGCTTTTTGCATCTTGTTTTGTAAGCGGAAAGAGGGTACAATGATAGCAGAAGTACGCACATCAATGAGGTGATACTATGCTGAACATTTTTTACGGTGATATGAAGGAAGCGGTGTACAATACGGCTTCTTATTTCAAATACGATTACGAGGAAGACTGGATCGTTGACCCGATGGTCAAGGAAATGATTCAGGATGTGGATAAGTCTGTTGTTATCGACAGTGGTATCATTGACAGCCCGGTCTTGGGTAAAATTCCACCGATTGGTTTGTCTGGTGGTGTAAAGACACTGATTTTGGTAAAGTTTGAGCCAGAGAAAGTGTTCAATATATCGACTTGTGGTGACAATTGCGCAAAGTGGCTGCTTAAAATTGCAGAGAGGGAAGATCGCACAGTGAATCTGCGCCACCTGATGGATTTTGGCAAAAAGCCATTTACAGTAAAAGTATTAAATACGAATCAAATCGTTCACAGTATGGAAGAACTGATTTGGGTCGCAGGGGAATTTGTGTAAAGGGGCTGACAGAAATGAAAGGAATTCATAAAGTTGTCATCAGCACAAAGTACCTGAAATATGAGTTTGACCTGCGACGCAACTTAACCATTATTCGTGGGGATAGCGCAACAGGTAAAACGACCCTGGTGGATATGGTTCGTACGCATATGAACGATGGAGACAGTGGACCGGTCACTCTCAATTGTGATAAAAGTTGCTACGTGGTAGAAGGAAATCTTTGGAAGGGACAGCTTGGCAATATTCAGGATAGCATTGTTTTTATCGACGAAGGAAATAAGTTTGTCAAGACCAAAGACTTTGCACGTGCGATTCAGCAGACAGATAACTATTATGTTATCGTAACGCGGGAAGGGTTGTCGGCTCTGCCATACAGTGTGGAAGAAGTTTATGGTATTAGGACTTCTGGTAAGTATGGTTCTCTGAAGCAGAGTTACCACTCATTCTATCGAATTTACCCTGATAGTACGACTGAAAATATTAAACCGGAGAAGATCCTGACGGAGGACAGCAATTCAGGGTATCAGTTTTTTGAAGCGGTCTGCTCAGAACATCAAATGCGGTGTGATACTGCAAATGGAAAATCAAATGTGTTTTCTTATTTAAAAGCACATAAGGATGAAAAGATTCTGGTGATTGCAGACGGTGCAGTATTTGGACCGGAGATGGACAGAGTATTGCAGTTGGTACAGACAAGAGAAAATTTAGTACTATATTTGCCAGAATCTTTTGAATGGCTGATACTTTCCTCTGGAATTCTAAAAGATGCAGAGATTGTACAGATTTTGCAGACACCGTCTGACTACATCGATAGTAAGAAATATTTTAGTTGGGAGCGTTACTTTACAGAACTTCTGACAGAAAAAACTTCTAGAACGTATTTGAATTATACTAAGAAAACACTGAACCAGGCTTATTTGAATGATGGTACGAAAAATGCGATTTTGAGACAGATGAGAAAATTAAAGATAGATTAATCATTATACGAAAGGAGAACCTTTAATGGCTCTTGGTGAAGAACAATTTGTGGGACTTGCTGCGGATTTTGAAGGCAAGTTAAGAATGAAAAACGCAATCCTGTTCATTGGACGGAATATGAAAGAGGATGTAGTAAGACAAATCATAGGTTTGTACCCTTGGAAAATTATTGCAACAAGTCGAAACACACTTCCGTTGGAAGAACTTCAAGGTATCCATATTAAGATCTACAGCGATGAAGGCGACATTACGGCGGCAAATCTATGGAAAAATGATGAAATACCGGATGTGTACGTATGGAAAAAAGATGAGTCGTTAAATGAGGAAGAATGCCAAACGCTTGAAATTACTGGAGAGAGTGAAGAAGAATACCGTGTTCGGCGTGCGCAGGGAATGATGAAGAGACTGTGCAAAATGATTGACAATCATAACGCGATGGTAGTTGTTGGATATGCCCCAGAAACAGACAATGATATGCCGTATCGCGCCTTTGCTACAGCAGTCTATAATGATTGTGCAATTGCAGACAATATTCAGTTTTGGAGTGAAAAAAGTGAAGAAACAAAACTGAAAAAATTGCTGCAGCGCCGGGTATGGTTGGATAACGGAGCGTATCTTATGATTGACTATACCGAGGCTTTAACGGTAATTGACGTTAATACCGGTAAATTTACCGGGGATTATGACTTGCATAAGACAATTCTGCGTACGAATCTTTCTGCGGCGAAGGAGATTGCGCGTCAGCTCCGGCTCCGGGCGATCGGTGGTATTATCGTAATTGATTTTATTGATATGGAGACTGATGAAGAGCGCACAGCGGTTTTAAAGGCTTTGGAGGAGGCGGCCGCAGGTGATAGGATCAAAACGAATATTTTAGGATTCGCCCCGCTTGGACTGGTGGAGGTGACCAGAAAAAAAACGCGTTTAAGTCTTGCGGATTCTATGCAGCGTCTATGTCCTTACTGCGAAGGGGACGGGAGAATTCTGAATGAAAAAACGATTGTCAACAGTCTGTTGTTTGAATTGGAGCGCTGTGTAAAGAATCATGAAACTGCTTGTGCAGTTTTGCGGTTGAATCCGTATATTTCTGCGGCATTGAAACAGCAGAACGATATCCTGCGGGAGCATTTTTCCGACATATCCATTTTTGTACGGGAGGATATGAGTATGCATGTGGAGGATTATAATATAACCCCTATCAGAAAAGGAGAAGAAATGGCCGATCGGGAAGGCCTTGTAAGAGTTTTATGAATACGGAGATCGTTGCACTGACAGCGGATTCCTGCCGCAGAGCTGCAGCGCTGATCTGCGCGGGCGAGGTGGTTGCGTTTCCTACGGAAACCGTATATGGTCTGGGAGCGGATGCTTTGAATGAAGCGGCTGTTCAAAAAATTTATGCGGCTAAGGGACGGCCGTCAGATAATCCGCTGATTGTTCATGTGGCGAAAAAGCAGCAGATTGCCTGCCTTGCGGCCGAAGTGCCTGTGCAGGCTCAAAAACTGATCGATGCTTTTATGCCTGGGCCGATTACGATTGTGATGAAAAAAAAAGAGCATATTCCTGCCTGCGTAACGGCCGGCGGTGATACTGTGGGAATTCGAATCCCGCAGCATAAGGGGGCAAGGGCTTTTTTAGAAGCCTGTGGCTGTCCGGTGGCCGCGCCGAGTGCCAATTCTTCCGGCAAGCCTTCGCCTACCCGGGCGGCGCATGTGCTGGAGGATCTTTCGGGAAAGATACCGATGATTCTGGATGGCGGTCCCTGCAGCGGCGGAGTGGAATCCACGGTAATATCGGTTTGCGGAGACAAGCCGCTTTTACTGCGGCCGGGACTTGTTTCTTACGAACAGCTCTGCGCTGTATTGGGCGAGGTAGAAATTCATCCGTCGGTGTTAAAAGCGGATGCGGTGGATCGTGCTGCCAGCCCCGGAATGAAATATAAGCATTATTCGCCTAAGGCACGTGTAGTCATTGTAGAGGCTTCCTGCCGCTGTGCCTGTGCGCTTTATGATGCCGCTGCCGATTTAGGGAAAAAACCTGTACTTTTGTGGGAGAAGGAAAAGCTTGCAGCCTTCAAGGAGCGGTGTGCGTTTGCTCTTTTTGAAAAACAGGATTGTACGTTAGCTGCAAAAAATATATTTGCTTTTATGCGCGGTATGGAAGAACGAGGAAATAATGAGATTTTTGTACAGGCTGTAGATCCGCATGGCGCAGGGCTTTCGGTTATGAACCGATTGCTGCGGGCCTCGGCATTTACTGTACTGACGGAAGAAGAAATTCTGTCAGATGCTGTCGGGGCAGTGAAAAAGTGTTTTTCATAAAAACAGATATCATGACACCCTGTCTAAAATTCCGCCGAAATTCCACCAATAAAACGGTATAAACGGTAAAATATGTAAAAAAATGCCATGCGGTTTCGGTTTACTTCCCCTGCTTCTTTTGTTATGCTTTGGATGAGGTGATTTTTTTGAGAGCAGGGATTGTTTCTATTAAGGTACCGATTAGCAGTATTGATTTCAAACCAGGCGGCGGTGATGTGGCGCAATTAAGGGAAAGTATTCAAAAATACGGCTTGCTGCAACCGGTGGGGATCACCCAAAAGGAGACAGGTTATAGCCTGGTGTTTGGCCGGCGGCGGATTCAGGCCTGTCAGGAATTAGGGTACAAGTATATTCATGCAGTGCTTTTGAGTATAAAGGAAGAGGAAAGGAATTGTGTGGCAGCTTGCGAAAATATTCATCGCCGGCCGATGGATACAGCGGCCCTTGCGGATGCAGTACTAGGAATCAGCGAAGGCAGCCCGGAGGAAGAGTTATGTTTAAGCCGGCAGCAGACAGAACGGATAAAAAATTATCTTTTGCTCGATAAAGAGGCGCAGATGAAGGCTGGAGAGATCGATCCGCATTATGTTGATATTGCCGCGGGTGACAGTGGATATTTGCTTCGGCTCTATGAACTGGTTAGAGAACTGCCGGATATGGCTAAGGAAAAGGTGCGGCTTTCTGTTTTGAGCGATAGACGGATTTTTATCAATGAGATCGAAAAAATTTTAAAGCTGATGCGTCAGGGCGGATATCAGGAGCTGATCCGGGAAGATGAGGAACGGATTGTTATTATAAAAAAGGAAACAGAGGTAAAGGGACAAGCTATCTAAAGGATCGCTGTGATAGAGTTGCTGCGTGTCTTTTGCCTGCAGATTTATGGGAGGGTAGATATGGATACTTCTATTTTGCATACGGAAAAAATTTATATCTGCAACAGTGAAGAACTGCTTCAGGAACAGCAGAAATGCCTGGAAAAGCTTTATGCTTTTAATGCGCTGCCGCCGAGCAAAATGAAAGAGCGTACAGCGATGCTTAAGGAAATGTTTGCATCTTTGGGTGAGGGCTGTTACATTGAGCCGCCGTTTCATGCCAATTGGGGCGGCAGACATGTACATTTTGGCAAATATGTTTATGCAAACTTTAATTTGACTTTAGTGGATGATACCTATATTTATGTGGGGGATTATACGATGTTTGGTCCGAATGTAACCGTAGCAACAGCGGGGCATCCCGTGCTGCCTGAATTGCGGGAGAGACAGGCACAGTATAATTTTCCTGTGTATATTGGGCGCAATGTATGGATCGGCGCCGGAGCAGTTTTGCTGCCGGGAATTACGGTGGGAGACAATACGGTGATCGGCGCGGGCAGTATCGTGACGAAGGATATTCCGGCAAATGTGGTAGCGGTGGGGAATCCATGCCGGGTGCTGCGTCCGATCGATGAACGCGACCGTCAGGTTTATTTTAAAGGAAGAACGATAGCGGGGAATTGTGCGTTTTAGATGTGTTTTTTCTTAAAAAAGGAAATTCTGCCTGCGGCCTGTAAAACAGCTGTCAGACAGAATTTTATTTTTAACCATACAGAAAATATCAATAATATGTTTGTATGTAAATATGATCATTTTATACAATATCTGTTCTTGCAATCGCTAGGCAATAAATATCTTCCGCGCCGGCCTTTTTCAGCTGGGCAGCGCAGGCGCGCAGCGTTTCGCCGGTGGTTACAATGTCATCGATCAGCAGGATAGTTTGGTTGTTTACCATGCCCTTTATATCATACAGGCCTTTGATATTTTTGCGGCGTTCTTCTTTATTTAAAAGAGCCATTTGTTTTTCTCCTTCGTGCTTATATAAAACTGAGGAATTTACAGGAATCTGAAAGCGCACGGAAAGTTCGCGGGCCAGCAGTTCCGCTTGAT
Source organism: uncultured Clostridia bacterium (assembly GCA_900550765.1). Taxonomy (GTDB): domain Bacteria; phylum Bacillota; class Clostridia; order Christensenellales; family QALW01; genus UMGS1322. Next base: position 6,458 of record URTC01000068.1, read on the forward strand.
TATAGCCCCTCTGGCGGCGACGCTTTTTTGAAAGAGGCACGGGAATTAACAGGGAACATTTTTCCCAAACTTCTCCGGGAACGGCGTCAGCACACAGCGCGGCAAAAAGATGTTTCAGATAGCGTTTGTTTTTAAATTTGAATTGGTGGATCAGCCGGCGTCCTAAATCCTCAAAGGTAAAAGCACAGTATAGGCGAAGATAATCCGGCTGCTTTTGGAGACAGGCTTTGCACAAGCCGGTAGTATCAATTTTGTCCAAGCAAATTTCACAGCGATTTCCCTGCGGCGCCCTTAAAGCTTGAAAACAGCTTTTGCATAGACCTAGTTGATATACGTTTTCGCTTTTACAGCCGTTGCAGCACACGTCCCAGGGAAAGAACAATTTTTCTATAAGATTTATAAAATTATTCATCAATTTGTAATCCTTTTTTTTGAAAAACGATTGAATTTAATTGCATTATAGCATATAATGTACGTTATGAGAAGAAAAAGGGGTTCAATCGTATGAACTTTTTTACGAAATTGGTCCACAAAGTCATTTACGGTAATGATTATGAACTGATATATCATCCCAATAGAAAGACACAGGATCGTCTTTCCATAGAGGCTGTAGCCGGTGCGGCAGGTCTTGCTCTGGTGCAGGGAACCTTTCAAACAAGCTTTTTATTGAAAATGGGGGCTGACATCGACCAGACCTCGCTGCTTTCTTCATTGGTGCTGGTAGCTTCCCTGGCGTGCATTTTTGGTGGGATGGTGTTTGACCGGCGCAGAAAGCGCAAGGGAATCATCATTTCTATGCTGCTGATTGCGCGTTTGATGCTTTCTTCTATTGTGTTTATACCTACGTTGATCGGTGCGCAGACAGGTAATCAATTTTGCATCTGGCTGATGATTGCGTTGATTCTTTTGGCTACGATTATTACCAATATTGCCGATATTGGCTATAACTGTTTGTTGGCGGCAGTGATTCCCCAGAATGTGCGCGGGCGTGTCATGGCTGTACGCTCTACTATCAACGGTATTTTTGTTCCTATTGTGCCGATTATAGGTGCGTATTATCTGGACAGCGCAGAAGAATCGGTTTCTGCATTTATGGTGCGTTCTTCTATCTGTGCCGTATTGATTATTGTGGAAATGCTGTTGCTGGGATCTATTAAGGAGCCGGAATATCATATTGCTCCTCGGCAGAAAAAGTCCATTCGCGATACATTCCTTTTAATAAAGGCGCAGCCTGGTTTTTTGGGGTTTCTGCTTGATAATTTTGTTTTTTATCTGTTCCTTTATATTTGCGGAACTTTTACCGTTACCTATTTAAAAAGCAATGAATATATCGGCGCGTCCACTTTGATTATTGAATGTGCGGGCTTAATGATGAAGGTCTGTATGCTTTTGATGTACCGGTTCTGGGGACGCCTTTGTGATAGAATCGGTTCCGGCAGGGTGTA
>URTC01000069.1 GCA_900550765.1 uncultured Clostridia bacterium
TCTAGTATGCCGATTCCGCCGATGCCCATTAGGCGTGCATGCATTAGGTCACGAAGGCGCAGTGCTTCGTCGAAATGGTTCAGCATAAGATCCCAGGAATCATGCGTGCCCACGATTTCAATGCCTTCCTCCTGTGCAATACGGCCGAAATCCTCATACGAAATTTTAGTACCGGCGGTTTGTGCCTGGTCATAGCCCATGCTTTTAAGCCGTTTAAAAGTTTGGCGTACTTCTTCAGGAGTATTCATATGCTCGCGGACAGTATACAGCTGAACGCCTAATTTTTTTATCCTCATAAAGATTCTCCCTTCTTTTTCTAAACCGTATCATAGAACAAAAGAGAATTTTCTTCAAGACAAGTATTTATTATTTTCGGACAGATATTGCTGTTTTACATCTGTTGACTGCGCAAACGGTCAATCAGCTCCAAGTATTGAATGTCACCCAGGCCGTAGCAGGAAAATCGACGCAGCATTGTTTTCATAAGGGAGTTCCTGTCGGTTTGAGGATGCTCTTTGATATAGCTGGTGAGTTCGTTTTCCTTTTGATTCAGAGTGAGATATCGTTGGATACCTTTTCCCAGCAGTCCAGGAAAGGCGACGGCTTGTTTTTTTATTACGACTTGTTCAAATAATTTTTGGTAATCTGCCTGGGGGATTGCGGCATCATATATTTGCCGATGTTCGCCATCTACAACATGATAGTTTCGTGGCAGAGGGAGTTTTTCCTGCTGCAGATAGGCCAGCAGCGTCAAAAGATTGATCTGGCAGAACATATCCTCCTCAAACCAAAGAACATATTCGCTGTAGTTTTTTAATGCTTGCAGGGGAACCACGATTTTTTTTTGATATTCTTGTTCTGATACGTTAAGAGAACGGCAGCGCTCAAGGATAAAATTTTCCCCTAAAATCGGCAAAGCCGCTGTGCCAGTACACATGGCCTCTTCAAAGGCAATAACGGAATAGAAAGGATGTTCTTTTTTAAAATAGGTCAGCATACAGCCGCCATTTACAATGTGCAGATCATTCATATATTATCTCCTTTCCGCGCACAGACAGTAGACGGAAAGGGGACGAATCCTGTCTGCGGGAATTTTTTTGAGTTCCTCCAATGCGGCGAGCAGCAAGTGCCTGAGCTTTGGAGGTATTTTAAAGGCGTTTTTTTGCAGCGCCGGATACAGCTCCAGAGCATTTTGCACTTCCCAGAAACCGTCCTGAAGTTTAGGAGAGTGAATAAGGCGTTCTTTTGAGATCTGCCAGCCGCTGCAGATTAAAGCATTTTGGATATCTGAAGGATATAGCAGCGTACGAATATTTGCTTGTCCATCTTGAGAAAAACATGCGCATACAGCTTGCAGCCATACGGCTTTTTGGTGAAAAAATTGCCGGGAAGTTTGGGTGCATATATTCCATTCTGCTATACAGAGCCGTTTTCCCCAAGGCCGGATACGCTTTAAGATTTTGCAGAAAGTTTCGTAAGAGGGGAGGTACCAAAGGCTATGAGAAAGCAGAATATAGTCAAAATTGTCATTTTCAAAATTTGTTTCGGGCGATAAGATATCAAAATCGAGGTCAATGGTAAGATTTTGTGTTTTGCAGCGGCGAAGGAGCCTGTCTTTTGCCTGTCCTAATGTCTCGGGCGAACCATAGCCGGACGGGGCGAGATCAACACCGTGGACAAATCCGTTTTCCCCTACAGCAAAGCATAAAGCGGCAAGCGTATCTCCCTGTCCGCAGCCGATTTCAAGAACTCTGGCACCGGGCGGAATGCGCCAGAATCGAATCAGCTTCAGCCGATGATATGTTTGAATTTTTTGTTCTTGCCATACTTCCGGGGGATAAAAGCACTGTAATATATTCCGGCAACTTTTATATAAGCTGCTCATAGCGCACCTCCTTTTATGCTGTTTCTTTTGATACTATAGCATCTTCGTCCGCTGCTGTCAATATTGCCGTACTATGTGCTGAAAAGTGCACATAAAATAGAAAAGGAACGGCTGTTTGAGGAAAAATTTTTATATGCTATGCATAACGATATTCGTGTTTTTGCGTCAAAATACAGGATTTTACAGATGAAATATTGATGAATTTTCCCGTTTTACAGCGTTATTTTGTTGACATTCCATAAGAAATAGGAGTACAATTTAGGTAATCTTTTCGTTCTCTTTTTAGTCTTTCCGGGTTCTGTTATACTTTTTTAGGTGCCTTTACCGGGATATTTGTATGCATATAGAATTCGTCTTGTCCGCTGCTGTATGAAAGTGCTGCGGCAAAAACTTTAATAATAAAAAAGGAACTGCTGTTTCATGAATGAATTTTACACATTGGGAATTGATATCGGTTCTACTACGGCCAAGCTTGTTCTGCGCAGAGACAATGAAATTTTGTTTCAATGCTATGAACGCCATTTTTCACAAATAAAGAGTAAAATACAGGAGCTGCTTCAGCGTATGGGACGTGAGGTGCCGGGGCTTGCCGCGGCAAGGATCAAGGCAGCTGTTTCCGGGTCTGCCGGTATGGGTCTTGCCCAGGGGGCGGATCTTCCGTTTGTTCAGGAAGTTTTTGCTACCAGTGAGGCGGTAAAAAGGCTTGATGGAGATGCTTCCTGTGTTATTGAATTGGGCGGGGAAGATGCCAAAATCATTTTCTTTGATTCCGGTATTGATGAGCGTATGAACGGCAGCTGCGCCGGGGGCACCGGAGCCTTTATTGATCAAATGGCGACCCTTTTGAATGTTACGGTAGAGCAGCTTGATCATTTGAGCCTTTCTTATGATCGCATTTATCCGATTGCGGCGCGCTGCGGTGTTTTTGCTAAAAGTGATATCCAGCCGCTTTTAAACCAGGGGGCAAAAAAAGAAGATATTGCTGCCAGCATTTATCAGGCAGTGGTTAATCAAACTGTTACCGGGCTTGCCCAGGGCCGTAAAATTACGGGAAAGGTGCTGTTTTTGGGTGGGCCGCTGTACTATTGCAAGGGGCTGCGCAAACGCTTTCAGGGAACGCTTGCCCTTGACGAGGCGCACGCTGTTTTTCCCGAATACGGCCGCTTTTCGGTAAGTATCGGTGCGGCCATGTATGCCGCTACCTCCGGCAATACGTATACTTTGGAGGAATTGCAGGAGAGGATCTCCGCGGCAAAGAGTGAAAACGGCGCACGGCGTCTGGCACCGCTGTTTGCCTCTCAAGAGGAATACGAAGCTTTTGCCGTGCGGCATGCACGCGCGAAAGTTCCTCAAAAAGATAAGAACACCTATTTCGGAAACGCATATTTGGGAATCGACTGCGGCAGTACTACCACAAAGCTGGTGCTGATCGCAGAGGATAACAGCCTGCTGTATTCGTTTTATTCTTCTAATAAAGGAAATCCTGTGGAATTGGTACGGCAGCAGCTGGAAGAGATCTATGCTTTTTGCGGTAACCGGATTCAGATTCGGGGCAGTGCTGTTACCGGCTATGGAGAAGAATTGATACAAAGTGCATTCAGCGTTGATTACGGACTTGTGGAAACTATGGCGCATTTTACCGCGGCAAAATATTTTATGCCTGATGTGGATTTTATTCTTGATATCGGCGGGCAGGATATCAAGTGTTTCCGTATCCATAACGGCGCGATCGATAGTATTATGCTTAATGAGGCTTGTTCCTCGGGCTGCGGATCTTTTTTGGACACTTTTGCCCGTGCTTTAGGATGTTCGGTTGAAGAATTTGCTCAAAAAGGGCTTTTTGCCAGAGCACCGGCAGATTTGGGAAGCCGCTGTACGGTATTTATGAATTCTTCCGTTAAACAGGCGCAGAAGGACGGTGCTTCTGTAGAAGATATTTCTGCGGGGCTTTCTATCAGTGTGGTAAAAAATGCGGTTTATAAAGTCATACGCGCGTCCAGTGCGGAAGAACTGGGTAAAAATATCGTTGTTCAGGGCGGTACGTTTTATAATGACGGCGTACTTAGGGCTTTTGAAAAAGAGCTTGGCCGTGAGGTGGTCCGCCCGGAGATATCCGGATTGATGGGGGCTTACGGTGCCGCTCTGTACAGCAAAAAAGCACAGCGATCCACCCTGATAGAGGCGCAGGCGCTGAAAGAGTTTTTTCATCATGCCTTTGCCACGGCCTGCCATGGCTGTGCAAATCAGTGCCATTTAACAGTGAACAGCTTTTCCGGAGGCAAAAAGTTTATTTCCGGAAATCAGTGCGAAAAGGGCGCGGGGCTGCAGCAGCCGGTACAAAAGCTTCCCAACTTATATGAGACGAAGCGGAAGCTTCTGTATGCCCTTGGCAGCCGGGAGGGTTCCCGGGGAACAATCGGGCTGCCTATGGCTTTGGGCATGTACGAATTGCTTCCGCTTTGGGAGGGCATCTTTTCTTCCTTGGGCTTTCAAACAGTAGTTTCAAAGCCTTCTACCCGCAGTACGTATGAAAAGGGACAATTTTCGATCCCTTCCGATACGGCTTGTTATCCGGCCAAGATTATGCACGGCCATGTTCTTGAACTGATAGAGCAGGGCGTTCAGGCAGTATTTTATCCTCGGCTGACGTATAATATCAATGAAAAAGCTTCGGATAATTTTTATAATTGTCCGGTGGTGGCCTATTATTCGGATTTGCTTGCAGGAAATGTGGAAGAATTGCAGCAGGTGACCTTTCTTGATCCATATTTGAATTTAAATAATCGGCATGAATTGGCAAAGGGGCTGTTTGCCTGTTTGCGTCCTTATTTTGATGTGACGCATGCGCAGGTGAAAAAGGCGGTATGCGCAGGATTTGCCGCCTATAATACCTATAGAGAGACAATAAAACGGGAGGGAAAAAAGGCACTGGCGTTTGCGCGGGAAAACGGCAGGCGGATCATGATCCTGGCCGGGCGGCCATATCATATCGACCCGGAAATCGGACATGGCATTGATCGCCTGGCTGCCTCCTTAGGGTTTGTGGTAGTCAGCGAGGACAGTGTTTGTGAGCTGGCACCGGTACAGCGAACAGGAGTACTGAATCAGTGGACGTATCATGCAAGGTTGTACCGTGCGGCACGGTTTGCAGCAGAAAATGACGATGTACAGCTGGTACAGCTGGTATCTTTCGGCTGCGGCATTGATGCGATCACTTCTGATGAGGTGCGTTCTATTTTAGAAAAAAGCGGAAAACTGTATACACAGCTTAAAATTGATGAAATCACTAATTTAGGCGCGGTAAAGATACGGCTGCGCAGCCTGCTGGGCGCGCTGGAAGGAAAGGAGGAGCCGCTGCATGGCATACATACCATTCACCAAGGAAATGAAGAAAAACTATACCATACTGGTACCCAACATGCTGCCAATGCACTTTAAGCTGATTCTGCAGGTTTTGGAGAACTATGGGTATCATACGGAACTCCTGGAGACGCAAGGGCCCGAAATTACGGAAACTGGGCTGAAATATGTGCACAATGATACCTGCTATCCGGCACTTTTGGTTATCGGCCAGTTTATTTCTGCTTTGCAAAGCGGAAAATATGACCCGCATAAGATAGCGTTGGTGCTGTTTCAAACCGGGGGAGGATGCCGCGCGTCCAATTATATTCCGTTGCTGCGGAAAGCATTGGAAAAAGCGGGTTTTGCTTATGTGCCGGTCATTTCTTTCAGCTTGGCCGGTATTGAAAAACATCCCGGATTTAAATTGACGCTGCCGATTCTGCATCGGATGCTGTATGCATTGATTTATGCGGATCTTTTGCTTTGTTTAGTAAACCAGTGCCGGCCGTATGAGAAAAATAAAGGGCAAAGTCAACAGCTGGCGGATACGATAACAGCGGAGCTTGCACAGAGCATGAAAAATGACGGGATATCTTTCCGCAAAGTAAAAGCTGAGTGCAAAAAGATTATTTCCCGCTTTGCTTGCATTGAACGAACGGCAGAGAAAAAAGTAAAAGTAGGCATTGTGGGGGAGATCTATGTAAAATATTCACCCCTGGGAAATAATAATTTGGAACAGTTTTTGATTAACGAGGGTGCCGAGCCGGTAACGCCGGGTTTGCTTGATTTTATGCTGTACTGTTTGTATAATAATTTAGAGGATTTTAAACTTTACGGAATGAAAAAGCTTTTGTACCCGTTATGCCGTATAGCTTACCGCTTTCTTACTGCACAGCAGGAAGCGGTTTGCCGGCTGGTGGAAGAGGATGCGCGGTTTGCGCCGCCTACCCGTTTCCGCGATTTGGTAGATCTGGTAGGCGAGCAATATATCGGTAAGGGCACAAAAATGGGAGAAGGATGGCTTCTGCCGGCGGAAATGTTGGAGCTTTATCATAGCGGTGTAAAAAATATTATATGTGCGCAGCCGTTTGGCTGTTTGCCAAATCATATTTGCGGCAAAGGCATGATGAAGCCCTTAAAAGATCATAATCCTGATATCAATATCGTGGCGGTAGACTATGATCCTGGTGCAACCAGAGTCAATCAGGTAAACCGTATTAAATTGATGCTGGCCAATGCACGGTAATAGCTGCGGAACAATGGAAAGGAAGAACGAATGAAAAAATTTTATCTGTTCGATCTTGACGGAACGCTGATCGATTCCATGCGCCAATGGTCGCAGAAGATGCTCTTGATTCTTGAAAGGGAAAATATTCCGTATCCTGAAGATATTATACAGAAGATTACGCCCCTGGGCGACGTAAAGACGGCGGAATATTTTATCTGTTTGGGCGTAAAGAAAAGCGTAGAGGAGATTCTTGCAGCTATGGATGCTTATGCCGAAGATGAATATGCGCATAAGATTCCTTTAAAACCATATGTAAGGGAATATCTTATGCATCTGCAGCACCGCGGGGCGTCTTTGAATGTGTTGACGGCAAGCCCCCATAAGCTGACCGATGTTTGCTTAAAAAGAAACAGCGTATGGAACTGCTTTGAAAATGTTTGGTCAACGGAGGATTTCGGCCTTGCTAAATCGGATCCGCAGATTTTTCATGCCGTTGCCCGAAAACTGTGCAGCAGCGAAGAGGATATTTTATTTTTTGATGATAATTTGCTTGCACTTGCCGCAGCCAAAAAGGCAGGCTTAAAAACGGTTGGCGTTTTTGATGCGTCCTCGTTGGCGTCAGAGGAGGAAATGAAAGGGTATTCTGATCGATATATTCATTCTTTTCAGGAATTGCTGTAGTGCAGCAGGCAAATAATACGGTGCAGCTTCTCTCCCTACTTTCCAGGCCGGAGCCAAAAGAAGCGGAATAGGTTCTTATTAAAGAAAAGATTATTACGGATAACAAACTTTTATTAATAGAAACTATTGTGACATATTGGAACACAAACAAGCCTCCCCGCGTTCCTGGCTCCCCTTGTCAGGGGAGCTGGCGCCGCAGGCGACTGAGGGGTAGTTTTTCTCTCCCTCAGCCTCGCTGATGCTCGGCAGCTCCCTCGTCAGAGGGAGCCGGGAAAGAGAAAGATTGTCAGTGCTTAGCAGAGGAAGCCGAGAAACGAATTGAGTTTACAAATAAAAAATAGGAGAACAAATATTTTCAAAAGATAAGATGTTGTATGGCAATATGTCACTGCAAGCAGCCTCCCTCTGATGAGGGAGGTGTCAAAACGCAAGGTTTGACGGAGGGAGAGAAGGAAGAGCAGCAGCCAAATCATGCGGTGCGGCTTCTTTTCCCGCTTTTCCGGCTTCCCTTGTCAGGGGAGCTGTCACCGCAGGGGACGGCGGGGTAGCTTTTCTCTCCCTCAGCCTCGCGGATGCTCGGCAGCTCCCTCGTCAGAGGGAGCCGGGAAAGAAGACTGTCAGTGCATAGAAGGGGAATCCGAGAAAGCGGAGAAACGAATTGAGTTTACAAATAAAAAATAGGAGAACAAATATTTTCAAAAGATAAGATG
>URTC01000070.1 GCA_900550765.1 uncultured Clostridia bacterium
TCACGGCGAGGTTTTGCGGATTCCGGGGTTCCGTTTGGGAAAATACGTACAGATAGTCATTGCCAAGTCCATGCATTTTAGTAAATTTCATCATATCCTCCAAAAAACCCAAAGCCTGCCTCAGCCGTTCCACACAAGCTGAAAGCCAAGCTTCCGCAGTCAATCAAATTTTATATATTCGTCTCTTCCCGCCCCGACAGAAACATACCGGATGGGACTGTTTACTTTTTCTTCTATATAACGGATATATGCCTTAGCCGCCTGCGGAAGTTCCTCACGCTTTCTGCATTTTGAAACATCGCCGAAGCCCTCCAGATAGGTAATGACCGGTTTTGCCCGGTTCAGCCGCTCTCCCGTCGGAAAGGCAGTCGTGACCTCACCGTCTATTTCATAAGCGGTGCAGACCGGAATCTGATCCATATAAGACAGCACATCCAACTTTGTCAGGGCAATGCAATCGGCACCCTGTACGGTTACGCCGTAACGGGAAGCCGGTATATCAAAAGGCCCGACACGGCGCGGCCGGCCGGTAGCGGCCCCATATTCGCCGCCTGCGGCACGGAGCTTTTCAGCTTCAGCGCCGAACATTTCCACTGTAAACGGACCTTCTCCCACACAGGTAGAATACGCTTTCATAATACCAATAACAGAATCCAAACGCACGCCGGGAATGCCCGCGCCGATGGGCGCAAAAGAAGCTAACGTTTGAGAGGATGAGGTATACGGATAGATCCCGAAATCAATATCGCGAAGTGCTCCCAGCTGCGCCTCAAACATAATATTCTTTCCTTTTTCTACAGCGTTTAAAAGGTATTGGGATACATCTGTAATATACGGCGCGATTTTGCTGCCGTAGGTTTCAAGCCACTGTATCGTTTCATCAGGATCAACAGGCGCATGGCCATACCCTAATACCGTAATATTTTTCCATGTAATCAATTCCCTAACACGCTCTTTAAGGCCATCCATATCCAACAGTTCTTCCATGCGAATTCCTTTTTTCATATATTTATCCGCATATACCGGAGCAATTCCCCGGCGGGTAGACCCGAACTTTTTATCCTGCAGGCGCTCTTCTTCCAGAATATCCTGCAATTTGTGATATGGCAAACATACAATCGCCTTGCTGCTGATTTTCAGATTATCCGGCGTAATACGGATTCCCTTCTCGGTAAGCGCCTCAATTTCTCCCGCTAAATGCTGCAGGTCAATCACCATACCGTTTCCCATAATATTGACAGTTGTTTCACGCAGGATCCCCGACGGCAGCAGGTTCAAAACAAATTTTCCCCTATCATTAATCACTGTATGCCCTGCATTGTTGCCGCCCTGATACCGGCAGATAATCTCATAGTCAGAAGAAAGGAGGTCCACCATACGTCCCTTCCCTTCATCTCCCCAATTAATTCCGACGATTGCTGTAAGCATCTTTCATTTCCTTCTTTCTTCCTATTGTTTTATAATACCGAATTTAAATATTTTCCCATTCTGCCGCAATCCGCCCCTTATATTATAAGGCTTCTTCTGCTTTCTGCCTCTGCTATACTATTCCAGCAGCGCAGCTTCCATAAAGCAGATAGGCAGTCCCCCTACTTATAAGTAGAAAGGATATTTTCTGCAATAATGCGGCGGGTAACGCATCGATCCATCGCCTGTTTTTCAATATATCGATGCGCTTCCTTTTCCGTCATTTTCAATTGTTCAATCAGCAGCCACTTTGCACGGTTCACAAGACGAATCTCTTCCATCTTTTCTTCAATCGACGCTGTTTTCTGTTCCATTTTCCGCAGCCGTTCCCGTGTACCGCACAGCAGCAGCAGAGACTGCGTGATCATCTGTATCGGCGTAGGCTTTGAAAGAGTAAGAATCCCGTAAGGAGAGACGCGTGCATTGATATCGGAATAATGTTCCGTTTTTACCAGCAGCAATATTCCCGTACTACTGTTTTCGCAAACATCCAGAGCCAGCCGTGTTCCAAAGCTATCCGGAAGAGGTGTATTAATGATTACAATATCAAAACTATTCTCCAGCAAAGAACGTCTGGCGCTTGTTACATCCGAAGCAAGAACAACCGGTTGATAACGGGTTTCGGGAAGCAGCGTGAGCAAGGATTGATTGAATTTTGCAGATGAAGATACCAAAAGCAGACTATAACAGCGTTCTGTAAAGTCCATTTGCTCCTCCCTTATCGGTTTTTTCTTTTTTTACCGTGTATACTGCCTTATAATAGACTGCGGCAAACATTTTGCAATAAATTCACTGCCGGCAGCAGAGGCCTTTGCCTCTGCCAGTGTCTGCGGCAATACGCGGTATCCCGCTGTGACCTTAGCGGCAGCTGTATACAGGTTGATATCAGCCGCCGGGGGTAAAACAGCGTTGGTTTTGATGCCGTCAAGTCCAGCCCGAATCAGCAGCGCAAAAGCAATATAAGGATTACATAAAGGATCCGGTGAACGCAATTCTGCCCGTTTATACTCGCCCATTGCCGCCGGAATACGAATCAATTGCGAACGATTCTCGCTGGACCAAGAAATATACCGCGGCGCTTTTTGACTGCCAAACCGCTGATACGAAGCTTCCGTTGTATTCAAAAACACCGTTATATCTGAAACATGGGAAAGAATTCCTGCAATCAGCGAAGGCATGATTTCCCGCTTCTCTTTACTTGCAGCGGAAATATTGATATGCATTCCGTTGCCGGGCTGATCTTTCAGCGGCTTCGGTGAAAAATCAGCGTACAAACCGTTTCTGGCAGCAATCGTATTGACAACTGCACGGAATGTAACGGCATGATCTGCCGCCGTAAGCGGATCAGAATAACGAAAATCAATTTCATTCTGTCCCGGTCCCTCTTCATGATGGGAACTTTCCGGGTTAATTCCCATCTGTTCTAAAGTCAGGCAAATTTCACGGCGCACATTTTCTCCTTTATCCTCCGGTGCGATATCCATATAACCGGCAGTATCATAAGGGATTTTAGTAGGTGCGCCAGTTTCATCCCGCTCAAACAAATAAAACTCCATTTCTGAGCCGAATCCAAAGGAAATTCCTTCTTTTTCGGCATCTTCAACGGCTCTTCTTAAAATTGTTCGAGTATCCGCCTCAAAAGCAGTACCATCCGGATGTGTAACGGAACAAAACATCCGCACAACTCTTCCATGTTCCGGCCTCCACGGCAAAACAGCAAGCGTAGAGGTATCCGGATGAAGAAACAGATCCGAGTGAACCTCGTCGCCGAATCCTGCTATCGCCGAAGCATCAATGGCAATGCCGTATTCAAACGCTCTGTCAAGCTCCTGCGGCATAATGGAAATATTCTTTTGGCCGCCATAGATATCACAAAAGGCCATTCGAATAAATTTTACATCCTCTTCCGCGATATATTGCCTAATTTCGTCCTTGGAATATTTCATATGCTATCCTGCCTTTCCTAATTTGCAACATACATTTGCTGATACGGGTTTTTACTGTCCGGCGTTACAACCGTATAGGGACTCTGCAGCATCGTTTCTGCATCATACCCAAAGAGTTCGCAAAACTGCCGGACAAACGGCGCGATCTCTAAAATCTCTTCTTCTTTTGCAAGATGGGAAGTCGTTTGGCGGGGAAAACGAACTGAAGAGACGTCGCCGCGCAAGATCATTTTTCCTCCATGCATTCCCGTGCACGGGAAATTCCCTATCAGCGCTTTTCCGTCATTATGCAGGCCCAATACCACAATAAGACCTCCCGCCTGATATTCCCCCAGAAAGCTGCCGGCTCTGCCGCCAATTACGATAACCGGCTTTTTGGCCTTATACTCCTTCATATGAATCCCGGCGCGATATCCGGCATTCCCTTTAATATAAATTTGCCCGCCGCGCATCGCATATCCCGCAGCATCCCCAATGTTTCCATGAACCACGATCATCCCGTCATTCATAGTGTCACCCACGGCATCCTGTGCATTGCCGTCTACCGTAATAAAAGCACCGCTGAGGTATGCACCAAGTGCATTTCCCGGAATCCCTTCGATCCGGATCCGCTTATCCTTCATTCCCGCCGCAATGAAACGCTGCCCCAAGCACCCCTTGATCGCACAAGTTTCACCGCTGTTCCGAATTGCCTCATTCAAAGCAGAAAAATCAAGTCCCGCCGCATCGATTATCATTATTATACCACACCTCCCAATATATTTTTACGATATTTTTGATCCAATGCAAATAAATTTGGATTTTTTTTCAAATTTTCAAAATCCACGGTATTCAGCGGCGTTTGGGTTCGAATCAAATTCGTATAAATCCCCGCGCGCTCAACATCTCCAATCAGTTCAAAGCCGATTAGTTTTCCGTCCTTGATAAATAATTTCCGAATCCGCCGCTCAGATTTTTCCTCATACACGTCTCCCGCCGCTGCGGAATCTCCCCTGCTGCCGGCCGTCATTACATGAAATCCAAAAAAACCGATAGAATTCATGGGAATCGCACAATCAAATTTGCTGTGTCCGCCGGCCATATTGACTCCCGCACAGCGGCCCTGCATATATGCGTTGGGAAGCAGTGCCATCACCTTAACCGTTTTATCCGAAATATCCATGCTCTCCGTACAATCTCCCGCCGCAAAAATATCCGGAACAGATGTTTTCATAAAGGTGTCCACCGTAATACCCCGGGAGCAGGCGCCTCCGATCTCGCGGATCAGTGCGGTATTGGCCCGTACGCCTACCGCCAGAACCACAAAATCAAACTCCACCTTCACGCCGCTCTTCAAGACCGCCGCTTTTTCCTCAAAGCAGGCTACAGAATCCCCCAGGCGAAAACAAATGCCGTTCTCCTCTAAATGCCGCTGCACGAAAGACGCGCTTTCCCCGTCAAGAATACTGGACAGTATCCGGTCAGATAAATCGCACACCGTGATATTCTTTACCTTTCCATGCAGTCCCTCGGCACATTTCAAGCCTATCAACCCTGCGCCGATAATCAGAACACGGCTCTCTGCACAAAGTGCCTTTTCTATATGCAAAGCATCCTCCAGCGTCATAAACGTAAATTTCTCTTTTACCTTTTCCAATCCCTCCATCGGCGGAACAAAAGGTTCCGAGCCCGCAGCAATACACAGCGCATCATACGCCAAGGCCTCTCCTGTTTCCAGCAGAACTTTTTTGCCGACCGGATCGATATGTTGAGCCTTTTTACCATAAAGGACCGTACAGGCATGTTCTTCATAAAAATTTTCCGGTCGATATCCCATACGCTGCAGATCAGTTTTGTTTTCCAAATAATAGGAGATCAGCGGCCGGCAATAGACAGGATATTTTTCTGCCGAGATGACGGTAACAGCACTTTCTCTGTCCACGCTGCGGATTCCCTCGATGCAGCCGGCAGCAGCAATTCCGTTTCCGATAATTACATACTTTTTCATCTTATCTCTCCTCATATACAATTGCCCGGTTAGGGCAGCCAGTCACACAGGCAGGCTCCCCCGCCGCATTTTTCAGGCACAATTCACATTTCTGTACCGCTCCTTCTTCCCCCCGCGCAACCGCACCGTAAGGACAGACCAGAATACAGGTAAGACATCCGACGCATCTGGTATGATCGATACAAATAACACCGTCTTCGATTTTCAGCGCACCGGAAATGCAGCTCTTTACGCAAAGCGGATCGGTGCAATGACGGCAGGATACGGCATAAGAAAGGCCGTCGTTTCCCTCCACGTGAATATTCGGATAAATCTTCTTATCCTTTAACGCCTTTGCCATACCGCTGATACCAGAATTCGCATACGCACAGTTATATTCGCAAAGGCGGCAGCCCAAACACCATTCTTCATTTACATATATCCGTTTCATTCTCCTGCGTGTGAGATACCGAGGATCTCAAGCTCCTTTTCCGTCATACTTACACCGCGCAGCATCAGTCGGTTTCCGCGCAATGCTTCGATAGAATTGATTCCCATACCGCCCATCAGCTCCTTGATTTCATGCCGCCATGCGGTCATCAGATTCACCAGCCGTTCTGCACCGATATTCGGATTCAGCCGTTTCACAAGTTCCGGACGCTGGGTCGCAATTCCCCAGTTACAATTTCCGCTTTGGCAGGTACGGCACAAATGACATCCCAACGCCAAAAGTGCTGCTGTTGCTATATAGCACGCATCCGCACCGAGTGCTACGGCTTTTATCACATCCGCAGCCGAACGAATGCTTCCCCCCACGACCAAAGAGACATGATTTCGGATCCCCTCGTCCCGCAGCCGCTGATCCACTGCCGCCAGGGCAAGCTCAATCGGGATTCCCACATGATCCCGAATCCGGGTAGGCGCCGCTCCGGTTCCGCCGCGGAAGCCGTCAATAGCAATGATATCTGCACCGCTGCGGGCAATACCGCTGGCGATTGCAGCAATATTATGCACGGCGGCAACCTTTACGATCACCGGCTTTGTATATTGCGTGGCTTCTTTTAAAGAATATACCAGCTGCCGCAGATCTTCAATAGAATAAATATCATGATGCGGCGCCGGCGAAATCGCATCGGAGCCCTCGGGAATCATTCGTGTTCGGGAAACATCCCCCACGATTTTAGCTCCCGGCAGATGTCCGCCGATTCCTGGCTTGGCGCCCTGTCCCATTTTGATCTCTATCGCGGCACCGGCATTCAAATATGACTCATATACGCCAAACCGTCCGGATGCCACCTGTACAATGGTATTCTCGCCATAGCAATAAAAATCCTCATGCAGACCGCCCTCGCCGGTATTATAATAAATTCCAAGTTCCTTTGCCGCGCGTGCAAGGCTTTCATGGGCATTATAGCTGATAGATCCATAGCTCATAGCCGAAAACATAACCGGCATCGAGAGCTCCATCTGCGGGGGCAGCTTAGTATTGATATTTCCGTTCGCCTCCCTCCGGATTTCCGCAGGCTTTTTCCCAAGGAATACCCGAGTCTCCATCGGCTCACGCAACGGGTCGATAGGCGGATTGGTTACTTGAGATGCATTGATTAAAATCCTGTCCCAATACACCGGCAGCGGTTTAGGATTTCCCATAGAAGAAAGCAATACGCCGCCGCTGGAAGCCTGCTTATAAATCTCTTTAATCGTATCGCTCTGCCAGTTTGCATTTTCCCGAAAGGTGCATTCATTTTTAACGATCTTTAATGCATGGGTTGGACAAAGCGATACGCAGCGCTGGCAATCCACACATTTGGATTCATCGCTGAGCATAACTTTTCCCTCTTCATCAAAGCTATGCACGCCATTGGCACATTGGCGTTCACAAACGCGGCAGGCAATGCAGCGATCACGGCTACGAAGCACTTCAAATTCAGGAATGATATAGGAAACAGCCATCAAAACGCACCCTCTTTCACCGTTACAATCACCGGCTCTCCTCCGGCCGGCGCATAGATATTTTCCGCATTCGGCTCCATTTTCCGAATTGCGGCCTCTTCGCTTGCAATAAACACTTTCTCCCCCTTTTCGGCAACGACCATGGAACGCAGTTTTAACCGGTCGTTCAAAGCCATTAATCCGCCGCTGAAGCCAAGAATGATCGAAAACGGTCCCGTGATCAAAAGGCTTGGATACACCGTACGCAAATAGGCAAGCTGCTGCGCCGTCCTGGGGTCTTTTTCCCGGATTGTACTCCAAAACGGAGCTGCAATAACCGACGCGGTCTCCTCAAGTGTCAGACCCTGCCTGCGCAAAAGATAGTCCGCAATATATGTAATAACCTCGGTATCGGTCTGCAGCGTACATTTATAACCGAACATTTCAATATACCTGCGATTGGCGACATAGGAAGAGATCTCCCCGTAATG
>URTC01000071.1 GCA_900550765.1 uncultured Clostridia bacterium
TCTTATTGTCCGGTGTCGGTCCCCATGCTCTCTGGACCGCGTTGCAGATATCAAGCGCATAGTCCATCTCTGTTCCGGTAAAGCTCTCCGGGGAATACTCCAGGATCACTTTTCCGTCATAATCTTTCATGTACTTCTTTACCATATCGACGCCATCGATGGCGATCTGCTTGATCTCCTCGCGGTCCATATGGAATACAACATCACGCTGTAAGGTGGATGTAGAATTGTAAATATGTACAACTGCCTTTGGAATTCCCTGGATGGACTCGAAGGTTCTCTTTAACAGGTGGTCACGACACTGGGTCAGAACCTGGACCGTCACATCATCCGGGATCAGCCTGCGCTCAACAAGCTGCCTTAAAAAGTCAAATTCGATCTGGGAAGCGGCCGGGAAACCGATCTCGATCTCCTTAAAGCCCATCTGCACCAGCATATTGAACATTTCAATCTTTTCTTCAACAACCATTGGCTCAACAAGGGCCTGGTTGCCGTCGCGCAGATCCACGCTGCACCAGATCGGCGCTTTCTCAATCTCTTTATTCGGCCACTCCCGCTCCGGGTAATTCATGACCGGTACTCTCTGATATCTCTTATAATTCATCATAGTTTCTTTCCTCCGCTTTTCTGATAAAAGTTATTTTCATTCCTGCATTTCATGAATTTTTGTAATCATGCAGTCTTTCCAGGCACTGCAGTTTCCCTCCAGCTTCATAGTCGCAGGCCACGGAGTCGGTAAACCACGCTGTACTTCTCAATTATAAACAATGTTACGCTTTTAGGTCTAACCCCATTTTCATCAGTCCTTTTTTTGTGAAATTCAATCGACGGTCGCGTTTTTGACCGTCCTTTTCCGTTTTTTCATTATATCACTGTGAAAATGGAATCGCAAGGATCTATGCCATAACATTTAGATATAGGAGATATGAAGTGTTACAGTACACGGGCACTCCATGCCCGCGCACTGTAACAGGATTTTGCCGATGCTTCGCATTCCGAATCGGCAAAATCCGCGGTCATAACGGTATCATACGGAATTTTCAGTTCAGAAAAGCTTTTGATACAACGCGGCGATTTGATGCAGTGACATAGGTAAAAAAATACGAACGTAAAAATTTGTGTATAATGTTGTGAAATAGAAGAATAAATAATTGCGCAAGAGGTTAAAACAATAAAAAAATATAGATAAATAGCTAATTTTACTACGCGGTTATGAGTAACAGCAAACTCATATGTTCCGCGCAGCCGCCATACCGCGATAAAAATAATAAAAAATCCTACGATATAAACAGCGTTGCGTTTTAAAAAGTCTCCGATTCTCAAGAGTAGTTCAGGAAAAGTATTTTTATTCATAGACCCTCCATAACATAAAGTGAAGTTTGATTTTCCATTTGCCGGATTTTTGAGTTTTTCAAAGCAGAGAATCCGGTTAAACGGAAAACTCTTTCAGCTCTTGGTACAGCCTGCCGCAGGGAAGACCCATTACCGTATAAAAATCCCCTTCGATGTGTTTGATAAAGCGTGCCCCCGTCCCTTGAATGCCATAGGCGCCGGCCTTGTCCATCGGCTCTCCGGTTTGGATATAGGCGGTGATTTCCTCGTCTGTCAGCGGGAAGAATTCCACCAGGGCCGTATCCGTAAAACAGACCTGTTTTTGGGGCGAAAGAATACATACGCCGGTCATAACCGTATGGGCTTTGCCGGAAAGCTCCCGGAGCATTTGAAAGGCTTCCGGCTTGTCCGAAGGCTTTCCGAAAATACGGCCGCCGCAGACGACTGCGGTGTCTGCGCCGAGTATGATCTTAGAAGGATTTTTTGCAAAGATTTCCCGGGCTTTGGCGGCAGCAACATAGCGTACCGCCTGCGCAGGAAGCAGGGAAGGATCCAGTGGCGGCTCGTTTTCCGCAGCCTGTATGGTAAAATCAAGGCCTAAAAGCGTGCAGATCTCTCTCCGGCGCGGAGAAGCGGAAGCAAGAATGATCGGCTTCATTCTTCTCCAAGCAGGGCGGAACCGATAATTCCAGCGTCATTGCCCATCTCTGCTTTTAAGATCTTTGTTTTCTGCAGGGAGGCAAAGGTGACGTATTTAGGGAATTCCCGGCGCAGCGGCGCTAATAAAAACTCGCCTGCATTGGCTACGCCGCCGCCTAAGGCGATGATTTCAGGATCTAAAAAGTTGATTAGGCTGGCTATTACCTGCGCCAGGTTGGAGACGTATTCTTCAAACAGGGAAAGACCTAATTTGTCACCTGCGGCTGCGGCGTCGAGCACAGTTTTTGCAGAAATCGTTTTAGCTTTGGCAATCAGGGATTCCGGATGTGTTTCTGCCGCACGTTTGGCATCGCGGATCAGTGCGGTTGCGCTGCAGTAGGCCTCAATGCAGCCGTGGTTGCCGCAGCCGCATTTTTCGCCGCCGGCTTTAAAGGTGGTGTGGCCGATTTCTGCGGCGATATTGTGACTGCCGGTATACAGCTTTCCGTTAATCACGATGCCTCCGCCTACACCGGTGCCTAAGGTGAGCATTAAAAAGTTTTTTGAACCCCTGCCGCAGCCGTTTTGATATTCTGCCCAGGCGGCCACATTGGCGTCGTTGCCTAAATATACGGGTTTTTTGATATACTGCTGCAGTTTTTGACGTATCGGATAATTGACCCAGTGAATGTTGCTGTTATCGGTAACGGTGCCTGTTTCGTTGTCCAGCATTCCGGGGGCGCCGATGCCAATATATTTTACTTCATCAAGGCGGACGTGCTGTTCCTTTAATAAACCGAGGATCAAAGCCCCCATATCGGCGATGATCTCGTCAAAATCTCTTCCGGCCTTTGTGGGGACGGACGCGCGTGCGGTTATCGTATGCTTTTCATTTACGATGCCTGCGGCGATGTTGGTACCGCCTAAATCCACGCCTATGGTATACATAAAAATCATTCCTCCATCATTTTATTTTGCCGTTGTTTGATTTCTTCCATCGCATTATACCCTGTTTGCTTCAGCCGGGTATTACGTGCGGCGGTTTCCATAATAATGGCCAGATTCCTGCCCGGATGTACAGGAATGGTCAGCAGGGGAACGGAAACACCTAAAATTTCGCGCCTGTCTTGTTCCATGCCGAGGCGGTCATATTCCTTATTGCGGTCCCACAGTTCCATTTGAACTACCAGATCAATGCTTTTGGAGTCAATTACGGCACTGATGCCGTACATGTGTTCTACATTAATAATGCCTACCCCGCGGATTTCCATCAAGTTTTTAATGACCTCCGGCGCTTCACCGATCAGCCTGTTTTCGGAAATACGCTTAATGATCACTGCGTCGTCAGCTACCAGGCGATGTCCGCGCTTGACCAGCTCCAGTGCGGTTTCGCTTTTGCCGATACCGGAATCTCCGGTAAGCAGTACGCCCAGACCGTAAATATCCAAAAGCACTGCATGAATGCTTTGCATCGGTGCCAGACGCAGGTTCAGGTAGGCGGCCATTTCCGCTACCAGTCGTGTAGCAGTGCACCGGCGCGAGCGGAATACCACGGCGTTGTTTTTCCTGGCACATTCGGTCAGCTGGGGGATTTCTTCCACGTTGTTGCTCAGGACCATAAACGGAAAAGAGCGCTGGAACAGGGCGTTTAACGCTTCCAGGCGCCGGGAATCTTCGATAGACATTAAATAAGAATATTCTGCCGTACCGATGATCTGCACCCGTTTGTTATCAAAATGGGAGTGGAATCCGGTCAAAAACAGACCCGGGCGGTTGACGTCGACGCACAGTACGTCCACAAATTTCTTTCCCCCGTCGCAGACAATGTCAAAGGAGAGGTCCTGTGCAAGCTTTTTGATAGAGAGTTCAGCCAATCGTATCACTTCCTTTTTTTAAATATATTCAAGAATAAGCCGGCGTACGGTTTTAGCAACGCCGTCGTTTTCATTGCTTTCTACAATAATATCGGCAGCCTTTTTCGCCTCGTCCCAAGCGTTTGCCACTGCACAAGAAAATCCGGTATTTTGAAGCATAGCGATATCGTTTCCGCTGTCGCCGAACACGATCAGCTCGTCCATGTTTATGTCCAGCTGTGCGCACAAGGCTTTCAGCGCTGTATCCTTGCCAGCTTTTAAGGAGGCAAACTCGGCAAACATGGGATCGGAGGATACGTTATGGATTTTATCTTTTAAAAGCTCGTTTATGTGTTTGCTGTGCTCTGCGATATCTGCCGGCTCGCCCATATAAAGTATTTTGGAAATATCTTTTTCTTTGATAAAAGTAAAAATATTTCCAGGAATCGGCCGTCCCATGGAAGTAGTGTGTCTAAAATACAGGTCAGAGTACTGATCCAGCGCACTGGTGTAAAGAATATCATTGATATACAGGTGCATATGGATGTTGTGCTTCAGGGCGTATGTAATCAGAACTTCAGCATATTCGTGCTCCAGGGGTTTGCTGTAGATACGTTTTTTTTCAAAATTATCATAGATTTCAGCCCCCATGGAGGTAATGGCATAACGGCAGAAAGGAAGCGCAGGCAGGATCTCTTTTAAGGAATCATACATTCTTCCGGTGCATATGATAAACGGAATTCCCGCCTGCGCAGCTGCTTCTAAAATCGAAACAGAGTATTGGCTGATAGCTGCATTATTTTTTAAAAGTGTACCGTCAAGGTCAGAAGCAATAAGTTTAAACATGGGTTCTCCTATTTTGTCGGGCAGATTTCTCCTGCGTCAACTAAAATAACGTCATCGCCGAGCTTGCGGATCTTACACCAGGGAATGATAAGATTCTTTGAGGAAGAAAACAGGTGCAGTGGACTGAACGAGCCCGGAACAACGATGGCTTCCAGACGGCAGGAATTCATTTCAATTATTATATCACAAACACACCCCAGCCGTCTACCATCACAAACATTTATTACTTCTTTTCGTTTTAATTCGGAAAACGTCATAAAAAAACCTCCGCGCTTTTTTTCAGTATATGCGGAGGTTTCGGTTTTCTTTCCCTTTTTTATTCTACGGTGACGCTTTTTGCAAGATTGCGCGGTTTATCGATATCGCAGCCCCTTTCCAGCGCCATATAGTAGGCCAGCATCTGCAGCGGAAGGATCGCGGCGATGGGGCGGAATACAGGCTGGATCTCGGGCAGATGCCAAAGAACATCGGCTTCTTTTTCTAAAATGGCGTTGCTGCCACAAAGCAGGGCAAGCACTTTGGCGCCGCGTACCTTTACTTCGGTTACATTGCTGGCGGTTTTTTCGGCTAAATGCGCTTGGGTTGCGATGGCAACTACTAAGGTCCCTTCTTCAATCAAAGCGATTGTACCGTGCTTCAGCTCGCCTGCGGCATAGGCCTCAGAATGAATATAGGAGATTTCCTTCAGTTTCAGCGAGGCCTCCATAGCCAGTGCGTAATCCAGACCGCGTCCGAGGAAAAATACATTTTTATGCCCTGCGTTGGCATGGGCAAATTTGGCGATTTCCGGCTCTAAACTCTGTATCAGCTCTGCTACTTTGCCGGGAAGATCTTTCAGTTGGCTAATTGCCGCGCTTACGGCTTCTGCGTCCAGAATACCGCGCTTTTGGGCGATATCCAGGTATAGTGTATAGAGCATCATCAGCTGGGATACGTAGGCCTTGGTGGAGGCTACTGCAATTTCCGGACCGGCCCAGGTGTAGCAAAGGTAATCCGCTTCCCGCGAGATAGTGCTGCCTACCACGTTGCAGATGGCGAGAATACGCGCCCCCCGGCGTTTAGCTTCCCGCATGGCGGCAATGGTATCGGCGGTTTCCCCCGATTGGCTGATGATGATGACCAGGTCATCCTTTTCTATCAGAGGATCCTTATAACGGAATTCAGAGGCAACCTCTGCCTCGGTATGGATGCGGCAGTCGCGTTCTAAAAGATATTTGGCCAAAAAACCCGCGTGATAAGCTGTGCCGCAGGCTACAATAGAAATGTGCTTTAGGTTTTGAACATACTCTTGGGGCAGGGGCATATGGATTAACATGTTTTTACCGTTTTTTTCTTCAATATAGGGAGAAAGCGTGTCTTTTAAGGCAGTGGGCTGCTCGTGCATTTCCTTCATCATAAAATGCTGGTAGCCTCCCTTTTCCGCGGCCTTTACATCCCAATCTACGTGCATGGCTTCTTTGACGATTTTATTGCCAAGGCCGTCAAAGAATGCAACGGTACCCGCTTCCAGTACGGCTACCTCCATATCTTCCAGCAGATAGACGTTCCGTGTATATTCCAAAATGGCGGGAATATCGCTGGCGATATAAGAACAGCCGTTTAAAGCCCCTACGACCAGCGGGCTGTCTTTGCGGGCACAGAAGATCTTATTGGGGTAGTCTGTACAAAGGATTCCCAGGGCAAAGCTGCCCTTTAGCTGCCCTAAGGTTTTATAGATAGCGCTCATAATATCGCCGGTATAGTAATAGCTCAGCAGCTGCGCGGCTACTTCGGTATCGGTATCGGAGACAAAACATACGCCTTTTTTGATCAGCTTTTCCTTTAAAGAGAGATAATTTTCTATAATACCGTTATGTACGATGGCAATATTGCCCTGCTGGCTGATATGGGGATGGGCGTTGATGTCTGACGGTTCACCGTGGGTGGCCCAGCGCGTATGGCCGATGCCGCAGGTACCCTCTGCCGGATTTTTTTGCAGTAATGCTTTTAAATTGGCAAGCCGCCCTTTGGCTTTGCGGATCTGAATCGTATCTTTTGCATAAACAGCGACGCCGGCGGAATCGTATCCTCTGTATTCCAGCCGTGATAGTCCGCTGAGCAAGACGGGTACGGCCGGTGTATTTCCTGAAAAACCGATAATTCCACACATGATCGAAACCTTCCTTTCTATGGCGGGGATCGTTTTTTTACTATTATCATTATATTCATCGCTCTGTTTCTGTGCAAATACTTTTTAAAAAAACGGCTTTTTCGCAAAAGCTGTATAGATTAATTTTATACAACTTTAAGGATTTGTATAGTTTGACATAAAAAAGAGAAGAAAATAAAAATTTTGGGGATTGACTTCTTGATAAAATTTGATACTATGAAAGAAAGCAGATTTATATAAAAGCGAGGAGGAAAAAAGGAATGGAGCCGAATTTTTTTGTAACGGAATTATGGACCAATGGGATTTCGAAGCCTGTCGTACAGGGGGATGCAGTATTCTTTTCCTGGCAGTGCAGAAGTTCTGTACGCGATTTTGTACAGACGGCATATCAAGTTGTAGTTTTATCGAGCGCGGAAAATGCGGTGGTATGGGATTCGGGCAAGGTGGAATCCGGCCGTTCGGCCGGGATAGCCTACGAAGGGCCGTCTTTGGCTGCGGACGCGGAATATTTTTGGAAGGTACGCATCTGGAAGAAAAGCGAAGTTTCTCCTTACAGCGAACCCGCTGCTTTTTATACCGGGCTGCGCCAGGAGGATTGGCAGGCTTCCTTTATTTGGGAGGCAGAGGAAACAGAAAATTCCTTCTTGTATTTTAGAAAAGAATTTGCATTAGAAGAAAAGCCGGTTGCCCGGGCGGTATTGTACGCAACGGCGCACAATGATTATCAGCTGTATGTAGACGGGGCTTTTTTAGGCGCGGGGCCGGCAAGGGTCAACCCCTTTGTATACGGGCAATACAATCGGTACGATGTAAAGGCGCTTTTAAAGCCGGGTACAGTCTGTACCCTGGCGGCCCTAACGCATTGGCACGGCGCCTGGGAGCAGGAACGGGAAAACCCCATTGATAAGGAACCCCAGCGTACTTGGGGGGATTCCGGCGTGAACGGCCAGCCGGCTTTTTTGCAGGAACTG
>URTC01000072.1 GCA_900550765.1 uncultured Clostridia bacterium
TCCGCTGAAAAAGGGATGCTGAACAGCGGCGGAGGCAGCAGAGACTATCGGGGTAGGTTTGCAGGCTTTTTGTATACCGGGTTCAGCTGCCGATCAGCGTAAGGTTGGCTTGGGGCACGGTAATCTGGCAGCCATGCTGCTGCGGGAGGAGACCAAGTGCTTCTGCTTTTTAGCAGGTCATGAGAGCTTTGCTGCGGCTGAGGGGGCGATTAAAATCGCGCAAAACGCCAATTAGGTTCGTAAGGATCCTCTCCGCGTAATTTTGAATGGCCTTGGCAAGGACGCTGCTTATATTATCAGCCGTATCAATGGTTTTACTTTTGTTGAAACCAAATATGATTATTTTACCGGCAAGCTTGCAGTTGTAAGCGAAAAAGCTTTCTCCAACGGTGATAGAGCAAAGGTAAAATGTTATGGCGCTGATGACGTAAATGAAGGCGTAGCAATTATGATTCATGAAGAAGTCGGCGTTTCCATCACTGGTAACTCCACCAACCCTACGCGGTTCCAGCATCCGGTAGCGGGTACCTATAAAAAATGGGCAGTGGAAAACGGCTTTAAGTATTTCTCCGTTGCCAGCGGCGGCGGCACAGGCCGTACGTTGCACCCGGATAATGTTGCAGCGGGGCCTGCCAGCTACGGCATGACCGATACGATGGGCAGAATGCATTCTGACGCACAGTTTGCAGGTTCTTCCTCCGTTCCGGCGCATGTAGAAATGATGGGACTGATCGGCATGGGCAATAACCCGATGGTTGGGGCAAGCGTTGCCGTTGCGGTTGCTTGTGAAGAAGCGATGAAATAAATAGTCTATGAAAAAACTCTGCTTTAAAAAAAGCAGAGTTTTTTATTATGCGGCGGTGTTGGTTGTAAGGACTCCAGTTGGATGGAGAATGCTTTGGCACGGCGGGAAATTTCTGAATAATTCTTTTCGTCTAAGAGAGCGCGGTTGCAGATTGCGTTTCCGATACCCACACCTTCGCACACCTGAAGAAAATCTTTTAAATTTTCTTCATTTGCACCGCCCATGGCAATCATGGGAATATGGTTTAACGGTACGCGGATGGCTTTGAGATAAGAAATTCCTAAAACACCGGTAGGAAAGATTTTTACCATATCTGCGCCCCAGAGCATTGCATTTTGGGCTTCTGTGGGAGTCATGACACCGGGAATGGAAACAAGACTGTGAGCCAAGGTTTCTTGTATAACATTCGCATCTAAAGACGGAGACAGAATAAAAGATGCGCCTGCATCAGCGGCGGCTTTTACCTGAGCACAGGTCAGCACCGTTCCGGCACCCACGGCCAGAGAATCTCCAAAATGGGCCCGGATACTTTCAATTTGCCGGGGAACATCGGTTAAAGCTGTGGGAGAAAGCTGGTTATAAGGAATTTCAATCAAATGAAGTCCGCCGGCTAAAATAGCCTCGCAAAAGTGCAGAACCTCGTCTTCTTTCAGTCCTCTTGCAGCGATAAGGATGCGGTGCTGCAGAATGTTTTGCAAAATTGTGTTTTTTTTCATATTATTCTCCTCATTTCTTATTGAATTTCGGTGTTAAACAATCGATTGAGAGCTGAACGTAGCCTCTCGTGCCCTTGTGCACCCTCATTTGCCATAGAATCTGAATCTGCCATGGCAGATTCAGATTTTCCATGTTTTCTTTTGTGGGAGCAATGGGAATATCAAAAAGATAAAGGGGCAGGGCGTATTTTTTCAGCAGATTGCACAATGCAAGGATTTGTTCGCCTTGCTTATTATATTCAAGCTGAACAGCAAGACCCATAGCCACAAGCTCTCCATGGATAAAATTCTTGACTTTCCGGAGAAACAGCGTACGAACCAGCTCGTAAAACTCATGGGCAAACGCGGTCTGGCTGGAGCCCTTGGCAATATCGTTGATGCCGCCAATTACGGCGATATTG
This sequence comes from uncultured Clostridia bacterium, assembly GCA_900550765.1. Lineage (GTDB taxonomy): Bacteria > Bacillota > Clostridia > Christensenellales > QALW01 > UMGS1322. Next base: position 1,923 of record URTC01000072.1, read on the forward strand.
ATTATGATATAAAGGAGAGCGGGATTATATCGTTTTTTATCTTATGCACGCAGTGCATCGGGGAACAGTTCCTGACATTGGCGGAACGTATGTTCCGCCAGCAGACAGGAGTAATTCATGCCAAGTATTTTTGCAGATGTACGAGAAAAGGAAATCCGCCGGAGGTAGGGAATCGGAAAGATTCATCAAACAGGTTTTAATTTTATAAGGATTAAAGCCTATTTTTTTATAAAGATTACGTTTTTAACGGCAATGCAGCTTTTTTTATTTTTTTGCTTTCTCCTTTTTTTAAAATCAAACAATTATCTTCCAAGAGATAGGGGATATCCACAATGGCAAAGGGGGTAAAATCCCGTGCTTTTACGGTAATGGAAGTTTCAGTTTCTTCGGTGATTTCAATTTCGTTATAAAGAATGTTCATATCGGTGTATCGGTGGGGAATATAAAGAGCCCGGTCTGTGTTTAAATTGCTTTGCGCATCGCAGAGAATGACGGTATTATCTGTCATTTGCGCAGTTAATTCACAATATGAACAAGCAAATATTTGTTTTGCAGAATTTTTGTTGATGCAAAAATGAAACTCTTTTTCTACAATATTTTTATTTTCTTTAAAATTGTAAAGATAAAGTTTCCCTGTTCCTGTTATTGCTGTCAAAGAATCATTACAGCCGTAAACACAAAGCTTCTTTTCTTGAACCGTCAGGCTGAGAATAAAGGGCTTAGCTCCGCGTTTGAAAGCATAGTAGGCCGGCTTGGGGCGGGAATAGTAGTCCACGATAGACCATCCGCTTGCTGCGGGCCAGCAATCGTTATACATCCAGTATATGATACCCGAAGAGAACCATTTATTGCGCCGGAACAATTCCAGGCTGAAGCGGATCCATTCACATTGCAGCATTTGCATTTTCAGAATTCTATCCTGCCCGCAGAGGAATTTTCCAAAGATTTTTTGGCTCATTTGTTCTGTATAATTATAGAGCGTATAGGGTAAAAGCGCAGGATTGCTTTTTGTATGATACTGAAGCATAGAGGTATCCTTGCCAAAAATATCTTCAGGCGTCATCATTTCTTTTAAAGATGATACAAAAGACATTCCCATGGCTGATTGCTCTGTGTTAAAACGGGAGAGGAAAGTATCAAAAAAGTGCAGGTATCCGTCAAAATCTGAATCCCGTATATACTCGAATATATCTCCTAAGTAATATGTGTTGTGGGTGGTGCCCCTGGTAGCCGAACAGAAATATTCGCCCCCAAAAGGAGAGGAGGGTAAAAAATATCGCTGGGGATCTAATTGTTCTAATATTGGAGCAATGCCGCTGACGGCGCTTTTATAGCCGGGAAAATCGCAGGTGTTTTCTGTTCCCATTACCGCATTTTCATTATCGCCGCTCCACCAGGCCAGACAGGTATAGTTCCTTAACCGAAGTGCGGCAGTAGAGGCTTCTTTTTTCAGCGCGTCAATAAACCATTGTTCTTTTTCCGGGTAGTTTCCGCAAGCCATTAAAAAATCCTGTGTAACAAGAATTCCCAATCGGTCGCATTCTTCGTAAAAAATATTTTGTTCAAAAATTCCGCCGCCCCAGACACGAAGCATATTGACACCTGCATTTTGGGCTAATGCAAGCAGATTTGTTATTTTTTCAGGTGTTTCGGCCGAAGGAAAGGGTTCGCAGGGAACCCAGTTGCCGCCTTTGCAAAAAATTTTAATTCCGTTTACCAGTACGGTAAAACAAGCAGTTGCTTTGTTTTTATCCAGTCGGCAGATATGCGGATGGGCTTGAAGCTGTCGGCAAAGAGACTCTTCCTTACTTTCGGGGGAGTCTTCTACTTGCAGCAGCGTAATTTCTCGTATACCAAAGTGATGTTCTTTATAGCAGGATTTTGTTTTCAGCCGCAGCGTATAGAGAGGCTGATTGCCGTAGCCGTTGGGATACCAAAGTTCAGGGGCGGGGATATCAATAGACAGCTTTAGCGTGTTCTCAAGGATGGCTCTTTGCGTAGAAAAAGCGATTAAACCTTGAGGAGAAAGAATTTCGATCTGTATAAAACTGCCGTTTCGGATAAAATTTTTAAAGTTTATTTGCAGTGACATCTGTGCCGCGTAAGAATTAACACTTTTGGTATAAAGATAAAAATCTTTGATTTCATTGCTCTTTCTGAATATAAGACGAACATCACGGTAGATACCCATAGTAACAAAACGTTCTGTCCAATCCCAGCCATAGGTGCATTGGATGCGTCTTGTGTACAGCCGTTCCGTAGTAAACGCACCGTGTAGGGACGGAAGGTTTGCTACTTCTTTAACGGGGGAACGGAAAGCGACGCAAAGTGTGTTTTCTCCTTGCACCAGAATACCGTCCACCAAAAAGCAGTGTGGAATGAACATATTGTCAGCTTCACCTAATTTTATACCGTTTAAAAAGATCGTACAGTAGGTATCCAGTCCGTCAAATTCGAGAAAGGCATTTGGAGATAGGGTATTTACTGTAAATGTTTTTGTATAGGTAAAATCATTCTGCTCAATCCATTGTGCCTTTAAAGGATTATCCCGATAATAGAGGTTTTTTATTTTGCCGTTGGCCATCAGGTCGGTGTGAACGCAGCCGGGAACCGTAGCAGGCAGGGAAAGCGGATCACCCTGCTCATCTTTGCCTTCCAGCAGCCAAATGCCGTTAAGATCCATAGTTTACTCCTTTTCATTAAAACAGGTTAGTATATAGCTTAGCAGAGTGTACGCTGTCCGTCAATAAAAATATTTTTTACCAAAAAATGCAAAAGGCGCATTCTTGATTTTTACCAGCCAATATGATATAGTAAAAATAGATTGGTATGTGGGAAACAGGTATTGATTGTTTTGCGCAGGGAGGACTGTTTGTGAGAATAGGACATAAAAAGAATATAGACCATACTTATGGTTTTTCAGTTATAAAAAGAAATCTTTCTCAACAGGCAGAGTTTGAAACAACAAATCATAACCATGTGTTATTTGAAATAGAGATCATAACCGGCGGGCGTGCGGTACATGAAATCAACGGGGACAGCTTTGCTATTGGCAGGGGATATGTGTGCTTGTTAATGCCGAATGATTTTCATACGATTCATATTCCAAAGAACGAAAAATTGATGCTGTATAATATTACTTTTTTGGAACCACGGGTGCATAATGATGTTTTTTTTAAAATGTTTGACTGCCGCCGTACTTCACGGATAGAAGCTTGGCTTGATGAGGCGTCGCTGCAAGGTGTTATGCTGATGTGTGAAAAAATGCTGAAGGAGAAAGTCACACAGGAAGAGTTTTCGGATATTGCGATAGAGGGCTTGCTGAATTATGTGATTATTGAAATTCTGCGGAACCGTGTGCCTTCGAAGGAAAATCACAAGTACGGCGCGTTCATGCAGAATACGCTTCAGCAGCAGCTGATGGTGAAGGACGGTCAGCATTACAATACGCTGATGAGTGAAATCCTGCGATGTATCGAAAAAAATTTGTGTTCTCCCAATTTTTCGCTTACGATGCTGGCAGAAACAGTCAATAAAAATCCCCGCTATATCAGTGCTTTTATGAAACAGAATTTCGGGCTTAGTTTTTCACAGTATATTTTAAAAAGACGGTTGGATTGCTCTTTGCAGTTGTTAAAAAAGGGTGAGATTAAGATTTATGATATTGCCCAGAATTCAGGGTTTAATTCCACGGCTTATTATATCAAAAAATTTAGGGAAGCTTATGGGGAGTCCCCCAAAGAATATATTGATAAAATGATTAAATAGCTGCTTCGGCAGCTATTTTTTTGCTTTTTACAATAGGATGAAATCAAAAATTTATATAAAAATGACATTCTTATTATTTACGGAGGTGTGAAGAAAAAGCTATAATATTAATATAAAATTTATAAAAAGGAGATTTTTTATGAAGAAAAACAGATTTTTTGCAATGCTGCTTGCTATCGTTACGGTATTTTCTCTTTTGTGCATATCGGTAGCGGCTGAAGAATCGCTGATTTCCGGGGAATGGACAAAAGGCATGGCGGATACGGTAGAGGAGAAAAAGGATGCGGACGGTACAGTTTACTATGAGGCGACGCTTGATGCCCAATATAAATCGCCCGTTGTAAATGTGTATCCGGGGGTGAAAGCCGCGATCGATGGGAAAGAAATGGTAACGATGACGGCTGTTTTTGAAGTCCGCGCCAGTTTTTCGTCTGATTTTTCTGAAGAAGGAATCGAAGCTAAGGTTACTATGCGCGGCGGACAGGTGAGCGAGGAAGCTAAAGCGATTGATCAAGCTGAGTTTCCGGATCTGTATCAGGGAACGCTGTTTACTAAAATCGATACGGTCAATATCATGTCGGTACCTGTTTCGATGCCGATCACGGTTACAGAAGATTGGAGTACGGTAAGCTTTGTTTTTGACGTATACAGCGAAGATTTAAGCGATGGTATTTTTGACGCTTGGAATTTGTGCCTTACGGGGATTGCGGAAGTAGATTCTATTGCTTCTATTCAGTTTAAAAAGGTAGTATTGACTGCAGAAGAAGAATCGACTCCAGAACCGACAAAAGTGCCCGAGAAAACGCCTGAAGAAACCGAGATCCCCCTTCATAAAACCGAGGCACCGGCTGTTACCGAAACGCCTATCCCTACGGCCGGTATAGGAGATTCCGAAGAGAAAAATAATACGGTTTTGTATGTTTTAATTGCTGTAGGCGTTGTTATTGTGATCGGCGGAATTGCTGTGGCGGTGATTCTGCATAAAAAGAAAAATAAAAAGTAAAAAAATAGATTTTTGAAAGGGAAGATCGGCCGTATGAAGAGAAGACAAATCGTTTCGCTTGCGCTGCTTGTGGTTGCTGTTTTTATGTGCTTTGCAGGTTGTAAGCAGACGCCCGAAGATACGGGCGGCAGCAATGGAAATTCTGTGCAGGAGGAGCTGCCGGAAGATATTGATGCTTCGGCAGTAGACATTCTCACCCAGCGTTGGGTGGCTGCGGAGTTATCTTTTATTTCGGAAATAGAGTATTCCGCCAGTGAGGAGACTACTTATCAGTTAATAGTAGACGGTGTTTTTACAAATCGGGAAAGCGGAACGGTCCTTACGATTCCTGCGTTTTATGACGGCGATAATACCTGGAAAATTCGTTTTGCGCCTACGGAGTACGGGATTTGGGACTATAAAATAGTCTGCAGTGGGGATGCTTCGTTAAATGGAAAAACCGGAACCGTTGGTTCGAATGCTTACCGTGGGAATTTGGAGATCTATAAGCGTGGCTTTGTAACGACTGGCTACGGGCACAAATACTTTACCTATGCCGACGGGACGCCGTTCTTTTATTTGGGAGATACGCACTGGACGATGTTTACCGAGGAATTGGATGAGGCCGGAAGCCATGCGGGCGATATAGAGACGGATTCGCATTTTAAATATATTGTGGATAAACGGGTAGAACAGGGCTATACGGTATATCAAAGCGAACCGATTGGTGCGCCGTTTAAACTGACAGATGGCGTTCAGGCAGAGGATATGAAAGGGTTTCAGCAGGCGGATCGGTATTTTGCTTATATTGCCCAAAAAGGACTTGTTCACGCCAACGCCCAGTTCTTTTTTACCGCAGAAATGACCGATGCTCTCGCAGCGGATAAAGCGTATCTTCAGGCGATTGCACGCCATTGGGTAGCCCGCTATGGAGCCTATCCGGTGATGTGGACGCTGGCGCAGGAATGCGATAATGACTTTTACGCAGAAACGGCGCATAACAAGCACGCTTGGGCAACAGAACATAATCCTTGGATTGATGTGGCCGAATATATTCATACCTGTGA
>URTC01000073.1 GCA_900550765.1 uncultured Clostridia bacterium
CGATCACATCGATCGGCATATCATCCGTTTTATTTTTATCCGCCGGAACATATCCCATTCCCTTATCGATGATCAGCTCCATATTCAGTGCGCCGCCCTCATCGATGGTAGCGATATGAAGATCTTTATTGATAATTTCAAGCGAGCTGTCGCCCTTGATATCTCCTGCCGTAACCTCACAGGGACCCACCGCATTGATCGTTGCAGTGACCGGTGCATCGCTGTTAAGCTTCATGGCAATGTTCTTTATATTGAGGATGATATTGGTGACATCCTCGCTTACACCGGGAACGGTGCTGAACTCATGCAGAACACCATCGATACGTATCTGTGTTGCCGCAGCGCCAGGCAGGGAGGATAACAAAATTCTACGGAGAGAATTGCCCAGGGTATTGCCAAATCCGCGCTTTAACGGCTCCACCACAAACTGGGCATACTTGCCGTCTTCGCTGATCTGCTTACACTCGATAACAGGCTTTTCTATTTCTATCATTATATAAACCCCTCCTACAAAATTTTAGGCGATATTACTTGGAGTACAACTCAACAATAAGATGCTCCTCAATACCAAGATCAATATCCTCTCTTTTGGGAAGCTCCACAACCTTGCCGCTAAGCTCGGCGCTGTTAAGCTCAAGCCATGCGGGAATCGTCTTCGTAGAGCCCTCACGCATCGCCTTGAATTTTTCAATGCTCGTGCTGCCCTGTGCAATAGCAACCACATCCCCGGCTTTTACAATAAATGAAGGGATATTCACCCGGCGGCCGTTTACAGTGATATGACCGTGGTTTACGATCTGCCTTGCCTGCGCGCGGGAATCGCCGAAGCCCAGGCGATAAACTACGTTATCCAAACGACGCTCCAACAGCTGAAGCATGTTCTCACCCGAAGCCCCTTTCATATTGCTGGCTTTTACAAAATAACCGTGGAACTGTTTTTCCAGAATGCCGTAAGTTCTTCTGGCCTTCTGTTTTTCACGCAGCTGCAGACCGTACTCGGAAACCTTTCTGCGTCCTTTGGCATGCTGACCGGGCGCAGTTCCCCTCTTTACCACAGGACACTTTGCACTATAGCAGCGATCGCCCTTCAAAAAAAGCTTCTGATTTTCGCGGCGGCACAAACGGCATACCGCTTCCGTATATCTTGCCATACTATTCTGTCCTCCTAATCAAACTCTTCTGCGCTTGGGCGGACGGCATCCGTTGTGCGGAATGGGGGTAACATCTTTGATCATGCTAACCTCAAGGCCTGCCGCCTGAAGTGCCCGGATTGCTGCCTCACGTCCGCTGCCGGGGCCTTTTACATAGACCTCAACAGAACGAAGACCGTGTTCCATCGCTGCTTTAGCTGCGGTTTCAGCGGCCGTCTGTGCGGCAAAAGGCGTGCTCTTTTTAGAACCGCGGAAACCCAGTCCGCCGGCACTGGACCAGCTGATCGCGTTCCCGGCAACGTCCGTAATCGTAACAATAGTATTGTTGAATGATGAGCAGATATGCGCTGCGCCGCGTTCAATATTTTTCTTTTCTATACGGCGGCGTCCGCCCTTTTTAACTGGTTTTGCCATAAAATTCGTCCTCCTATCTTACTTGCCGGCTTTTTTCTTGCCGCCGACAGTCTTCTTGGGTCCCTTGCGCGTACGTGCGTTCTGCTTGGTATGCTGTCCGCGTACGGGAAGGCCCTTACGGTGACGAACACCGCGATAGCAGCCGATTTCAACAAGGCGCTTGATATTCAGCGCAACCTCACGGCGGAGGTCACCCTCTACCTGAACGTTCTTGTCAATATAATCTCTGATTAAGTTAACCTCATCCTCGGTTAAATCTCTAACACGGGTGTCGGGGTTAACGCCGGTTTTTTCAAGAATCTCTTTCGCAATGCTGGGGCCAATGCCGAAAATACTCTGCAGTGCAGCCTCAACCCGCTTATCCTTTGGTATATCGATACCAGCGATACGTGCCATTCAGTACACCTCCATAAATGCTTTGAATATAAATTATTTATATAGAAAAGCCCCTCGGGCAAACAGAAAAGTTCTGTCAGCCGCGCCCGATTTTTTGGCTTTGCTTTCAGGCTGCGCTTATGGTAAGCGCATCAAAAAAAATCAACCCTGCCGCTGCTTATGACTCTTATCCGCGGAACAGATAACCATTACCTTTCCGTGGCGCTTGATCAGCTTGCATTTGTCGCACATCGGTTTTACACTCGGTCTAACTTTCATCCCAATAACCTCCTCAGTTCTTGCTGCGCCATATGATCCGCCCCTTAGACAGATCATAGGTAGAAATTTCCACTGTTACCTTATCGCCCGGTAACACCTGAATATTGTTCATCCTAAGCTTACCGGCTATATGTGCCAGAATCTTATGGCCGTTTTCAAGTTCAACCTCAAAAACCGCATTTTTCTTGGATTCCGTTACAATGCCTTCTACTTCAATGACATCTTCTTTAGACATGGATTCACTCCTCGCCTTGCTTGGTGCAGAGGGAAAGCGACTCTAAGGCATTTCTTATCTCACTGTCAAAAATCTTAGTGCCGCTTGCCAGCTTCTGTGCGATATTCTCCAACGTCTGCCCCGTCCGCACCAGATGCTTTTGCTTTTTCTTTTTCGGAGAAGAAAGCTTTCGCAGGGCGCCGTCGGCAATCCGCACATACTGCTCATCAATTACTTCAACTACTACAAAATACCTTCGGGCATCCCTGCCCGCGGCGGAACAGTCGACGTCTCCTTACGAATACACATCTGTACCTCCTTAAAGACTGACCTTCGGGTCTGTTAAAATGCCCGGCTCCCCGCCGCCTACGGCAATGGTATTTTCATAATGCGCCGCAGTGGAACCATCGGCAGTAACCGTCGTCCAGCCATCGGATAGCACCCTGACCGCGTCGCCGCCTAAATTGATCATCGGCTCGATGGCCAGCGTCATTCCGTTTACGATCCGCGGACCGTGACCGGCCGGACCGAAATTGGGGATCTCCGGCGATTCATGCAGCTCGCGTCCTACGCCGTGGCCGGTATAATTCCTTACAATCCCGTATCCAAATGGCTTGATATATGCTTCCACTGCGTGAGAAATATCTGAAATTCGATATCCCACGCGTGCAAAGCGCATCCCTTCATAAAAGGATTGCTTCGTGCGTTCTACCAGCAGCCTTTTCTCCTCCGATACATTGCCCACGATAAACGTGCGAGCCATATCGGTATGAAACCCTTTATAAAATACCCCGGCATCAATACTTACCAGATCGCCTTCCCGAATCACCCGTTCAGCACGGGGAATCCCGTGAATGACTTCTTCGTTAACCGATATGCAAAGCGTGTTGGGAAATCCGTACAGCCCTAAAAAGGAAGGCTTTGCTTTATGGTTTATGATATACCGGTGTGCCATTTTATCAAGATCCAGCGTAGTCAGGCCCGGTTTTATGCTCTCCCCCAGCATTTCCATTGCCGAAGCGAGAATCCGTCCCCCCTCGGCCATCGTACGCAAAGCGCTTTCATTTTTAATGCAAAGCATCAAACCGCCTCCAGCACACGGGCGATCTCTTCAAACACAGCCTCTGCAGAAAGATTGCCGTTTACGGTTTTTACATTCTCTCCGTAATAAGCGATCAACGGCTTTGTCTGCTCATTGTAAACTGCAAGCCTGTTTTTTACGGTTTCTTCCGTATCATCAGCACGCTGCACAAGCTTTGAACCGCAGGCCGGGCATTGTTCGCCCGCCAGAGCCGATACATGATACGTGCCCGCACAGTCGGGGCAGATCCTCCGGCCGGTGATACGCGCCAGAAGCAGACTCTCGTCTACATCGATATTTAAAACACAGTCCAGCGCGGTAAGCGCCTTCAAGCCCTCAGCCTGTTCGATCGTGCGGGGAAAGCCGTCCAGCAAAAAGCCGTTTTGGCAGTCTTCCTGCGCCAACCGCTGCTTTACCATCCCCAGGGTTACCTCGTCAGGCACCAGCTTTCCGGCATCGATATATTGTTTGGCCAAACGGCCCAGCTCGGTATTGTTGCTCATATTCTCCCGAAACATATCGCCGGTGGAAATATGCGGGATACCGAACCGTTTACAAATTCTGGCGGCCTGGGTGCCTTTGCCGGCACCCGGAGCGCCCAATAAAATCATCTTCATCGCGTCACCTGTTAATCAAGGAAGCCCTTGTAATGACGCATTACCATCTGCGACTGCAGCTGTTTGGTCACTTCAATCGAAACGCTTACTATGATCAAATGTCCTGAGGTGCTTTAGGTATGGGCTAGATCTATTATGGAGTTTGCCTACTGCGGAGTTACAGAACCTAATATCGCGCTGGCGATCATCGGAATGGTAGAGATGATGCCCAGATATAAACCGCTGAAGAGCACCAATCGCTTATTCACCTTATTCAAATAATCGGTAGTAGGCTTGCCGGGGCGAATGCCTTGGATAAAGCCGCCGTACTTCTGCAGATTTTTGGAAGTTTCCGCAGCGTTAAAGGTAATGGCCGAATAGAAGAAGGCAAACCCAATGGTCAGCAAAAAGCTTACAATCGTATAGCCCCAGGTTCCCGAACCCAGCCATTTGGAATAAAACGTTTCAAATGCACCGCCGCTCCAGAACATTCCCGCAATAATACTGGGGAACATTAAAAGCGACATGGAAAAAATCAACGGAAGAACGCCGCAGGAATTCGGCTTGATCGGCATATAGGTGCTCTGGCCGCCGTAAACCTTCCGTCCGGAAACGCGCTTGGCATACTGAATGGCAATTCTGCGCTCCCCCAGTTCCACAAAGATAACAACCACAATCAAAGCAAGAATTGCTACTAAAATGATCGGAAGAATCCACCAAAGAGCGTTATTACCGGCTTGTGAATTCGCACTTGCCTGCTCAATATAGGACTGTACCGTCGAAGGCAGACGCGCGATGATACCGACAAAGATAATCATCGAAATACCGTTGCCCAGGCCCTTTTCGCTGATGCGGTCGCCGATCCAAATGGCAACGGCCGTACCCGCAGTAAGGGAAACACCGATCAGCACATAGGCCAAAATGGTAGTCGCGGTGGAAGTCAGCATAGAGGAAACAATGATATCGGCGCCGTTTCGGCTAAAGGACCAACAAATCCCTACTGCCTGCAAAAACGCAAGACCAATGGCGCTGTAACGCACAATTTTGTTGATCTTTTCCCGGCCGTTCTCCTCTTTGCCCATGCGCTCCAATCCGGGAATTACCACCTGAAGCAGCTGAATGATAATCGAGGCGTTAATATAGGGTGAAATACCCATAGCCATAAAGGTATAGCCCTCTAAGGAACCACCGGTAATGATATTCATCAGGCCCCAAATATTCTGGTTGGCAGCGTCGATGGTCAAGGAGGGATTTACACCCGGCGTGGGTATGTAGCAGCAAAGCCGGAAGATCAGCAGAAGCAGCAGCGTATAGAGGATCTTCTTGCGAAGCTCCGGGATCTTCCACGCGTTTTTATAAACCGAAAACATGGTTAAATCACCTCAGCCTTTCCTCCGAGCGCCTCAATCTTCTGCTGAGCCGTCCGAGTAAAGGCTGCAACCTGAACAGTAAGCCGCTTTGTAATTTCACCGTTGCCAAGTACTTTTACGCCATCCTTCTCGATTTTGCTGATCATGCCTTTTTCCTTCAAAAGCGCCGCGGTAACCACGGTATCTTCGTCAAAGGCCTCCAGTCTTGAAATATTGATTTCCGTATAAATTTTGCCAAAGCGGTTAAAGAAGCCGCGCTTGGGCAGTCTGCGGGTAAGGGGCATCTGGCCGCCTTCAAAACCGGGGCGTACACCGCCGCCGCTTCTGGCGTTCTGTCCCTTATGGCCCTTGCCGGAGGTCTTGCCCAAACCGCTGCCGGGACCGCGTCCGCGGCGGCGTCCTGTATGCGTGGCGCCCTCTGCAGGTTTTAAATCTACTAATTTCATATAAACCTCCTTAGTCAACTTCTTCAACGGTCACAAGATGCTTTACCTTAAAGATCATACCGCGGATGGCGGCATTATCCGGCTTTGTCACCGTGGAATTGGTTTTTTTAAGGCCAAGAGCCTTTACCGTAGCGATCTGATCTTTTTTGCAGGAGATCGTACTTTTTGTTAATGTAATCTTTAACATTCCGGTTTCCTCCTTAGCCGATGATCTCTTCAACTGTCTTGCCGCGCATCTGTGCGATCTGCTCCGCCGTCTTTAAGGAAGCAAGCCCCTGCAGCGTAGCCTTTACACAGTTGGCCGGGTTATTGGAGCCCTGACTCTTGGTAAGGATATCGCGTACGCCTACCATCTCCAGCACATCACGCACCGGTCCGCCGGCGATAACACCCGTTCCTTCCGGGGCAGGCATCAGAAGCACCTGACCTCTGCCGAACTTGCCTACAACGGCGTGCGGAATCGTAGTATCCTTTAAAGAAACCGTAATCAGATGCTTTTTGGCATCTTCGGTAGCCTTGCGAATTGCCTCGGGAACCTCAATGGCTTTCCCTTGGCCAACCCCCACATGGCCGTTGCCGTCACCTACAACCACCAGTGCGGCAAGGCGCATATTGCGGCCGCCCTTTACGGTTTTGGCAACACGGTTTACCGAAACTAATTTTTCCTTCAAATCCAATGTTTTGGGATCGATTTTATTCATGCTCAAACTGCCTCCCCTTAGAATTCCAGGCCCGCTTCACGCGCTGCCTCGGCAAGCGCCTGTACACGGCCGGTATAGAGGTAGCCACCTCTGTCAAACACAACGGTTTTAATGCCTTTAGCCTGGGCGCGCTCGGCAACGAGTTTGCCAACATAAGCGGCCGCCTGGGATTTTGTCATCTCTGCGGTTGCCTTCATGGCGTCGCCTTCGATCGTTGACGCAGCGGCAAGCGTATTTCCGGCCTGGTCATCAATAACCTGAGCATAAATATGACTGTTGCTGCGATATACGTCCAGTCTGGGACGGTCTGCCGTACCGCTTACCTTTTTGCGCACACGGGCATGGCGCGCCAGGCGATCGGTATTTTTATCTTTCTTATTGATCATACTGTAAATGCTCCTTTCTGATTATTTCTTACCGGCTTTGCCCTCTTTGAGTGCGACATACTCGCCCTCATAGCGGACACCCTTGCCATGATACGGTTCCGGTGCGCGAACGCCGCGAACCTCTGCTGCAAACTGGCCAACGGCCTGCTTATCAATACCGCGGATGATAATGCTGGTCTGCGAGGGAACTTCTATCGTAATTCCCTCGGGCGCCTCCATCTCTACCGGATGAGAATAGCCCAGCGTAAGTACTAATTTTTTGCCGTTCATCGTGGCGCGGTAACCGGTTCCCTGAATCGCAAGCGCTTTAGAAAAGCCCTCGGATACGCCGATGACCATATTGTTCAGCAGCGTTCTGGTCAAGCCATGCAGTGCACGGTGTTCTTTATCATCGGAAGGACGCGCAACCGTAACGGAAGCGCCTTCTACTTTAATTTCCATTTCCCTGCTCAGCTGCTGGGTAAAGGTGCCCTTGGGTCCCTTTGCCGTAACAACGTTCCCCTCGGCTACCGTAACAGTACCACCGGCCGGGAATGATACCGGAAGTCTACCTAATCTTGACATACTCTACCACCCGATTACCATACGTAAGCAAGAACTTCGC
>URTC01000074.1 GCA_900550765.1 uncultured Clostridia bacterium
AACGATAAAAAAAGAAAAAAAGCTGGACATTTTAGTGCGTAAAAGCTATTATTAATTATAATATTACAGCAATAAATAGCGTTGAGGAGGATACAAACGAAAATGAAGAAAGTAGTAAAATTCGGCGGAAGCTCTTTAGCAAGCGCAGAACAGTTTAAAAAAGTGGGTGATATCATCCGTGCTGACGAAACAAGAAGATTTGTTGTACCGTCTGCACCGGGAAAAAGAAATTCAAATGATACAAAAGTAACCGATTTACTTTATAAATGTTACCGTGCAGCAGAAAAAGGTCACACTGATTTTGATAAAGTATTAACGGAAATTAAAGCACGTTATCAGGAAATTATCGATGGACTTGGCTTAGGTCTTTCTTTAGAAGAAGATTTTAATATCATCGAAGAAAAATTTAAAAATCATGCAGGTGAAGAGTATGCAGCATCAAGAGGAGAATACTTAAACGGAAAAATCATGGCAGATTATTTAGGCTATGAATTTGTAGACTCTGCAAAAATTATCCGTTTTGACGGAGAAGGTCAGTTTGATATGGAAATGACAAACCGTCTGACCAGAGAATATTTAAAGGATAAAGAAAATGCAGTAATTCCGGGATTCTATGGAGCAATGGAAGATGGAACAGTAAAAACATTTTCAAGAGGTGGTTCCGATATTACCGGTTCTATCGTAGCAGGTGCACTCGATGCAGATTTATATGAAAACTGGACGGATGTTTCCGGCTTTATGGTCACCGATCCCCGAATCGTTCCGGAAACCCGCGTGATCCGCTATATTACCTATAAAGAGCTGCGCGAGCTCTCCTATATGGGTGCCTCGGTGCTGCACCAGGACGCGGTATTCCCCGTGGCGCAAAGCGGTATTCCCATTAACATCCGCAATACCAACGAGCCTGATGCACTCGGTACGATGATTGTGCATCAGCTGCCCAAAGAGCATCAGAGCGATACGGTAATCACCGGTATCGCCGGGCATAAAGGCTACTGCGCAATCACCATTGAAAAAAACATGATGAACAGCGAGCTGGGCATCGGCCGCAGATTTTTGGAGATATTTGAGCGAAACAATATTCTCTTTGAGCATCTCCCCAGCGGTGTGGATACCATGTCCGCCGTCCTCAACGCCAAGGCCATTGAAGGAAAAAGGGAAAGCGTGATGACCAGTATTCAGGACGAGATCGAGCCCGATTCCATCGAATTTATCCCGAATCTTGCCCTGCTTGCGGTAGTGGGTCACGGTATGGCCAGCAACGTGGGAACCGCGGGTAAAATCTTCTCAGCCTTAGGGCAGCAAAATATCAATGTGCGCATCATCGATCAGGGCTCCAGCGAAATCAACATCATTATCGGCGTTGACGAATGTAATTTAGAAAAAAGTATTCGTACGATCTATGATGCTTTTGCCCGGGAAGAGCTTTTGTGAAGCGCATCTCAAAAGCCTGTCTGGTCTGCCTTCTGATTTCCGCGCTGCTTACCGCGGGAGGGATTGCCGGGAGCTTTCTGATAGAAAGGGATATTCATTTTACCCCCGAATATGAAAAAATTGACCTTTTACCGCTTTTAGAAAAGGAAACGCTTTCCGATGAAGATTATAAAACCCTGTTTTATCAAACAGGGTTAGGCGCAAGGGCGATTGATGAGCTGCGGCTGCAGGAGGATTTTGCGGCGCAGATAACGGCATTTCAAGAAACTTTTTTCGGCGGCGCTTCGGTACAATGTCATCGTGCGGGCATTACTACCTGGATGGAATATGCGGTAGATGAAGACGGCAGAAATACGGCGGGCTTTCCTTTGGCGCCGTATGAAGAGGGTTATGTGGTAGCCATGTTCTCCAGCCATTCTTTTGGCTGGCGGCACGGGCATGCAGGACTGATCACCGGCGCCAACCGCGTATTGGAAGCGCCGATTTTAGGCGTTCCCGCCGGGGAATACCGCTTGAACACCTGGCGGGAATATCCTACGTTTGTCATGCTGCGGCTAAAGAACGCATCCGGCGAGGAATTGGAGGCCATTGCCGATGCGGCACTGGAAAATCTGGAGGGTGTTGATTATAGTCCGCTGGCGGGAATCATAAAAAAATACAGCGGCAGACGTCCGCCTACGACCCAGTGCGCCCATTTGGTATGGCATGCGTTTTATACCGCCGGCTATGATATCGATTCCACAGGCGGCAATATTGTCACTGTTTGGGATATTGTAGACAGCGATCTGTTTGAAGTAGTGCAGATCTACGGACTGGACCCGGACCGCTTGTGGCGGGAATAAAGGCGTATAAAAAAGGATTGGTTACATGCCCAATACCGTGGAGCATTTACGATGAAAAGAAAAAATTTGTCTTCCTTTAAAGTGAGGGATGGCTTTTTGCTTTACAAAAGAAAAAACGGTAAATGTAAAATGAAGAAGGATAACCGCTCTCCCTCAGTTTCGCTTCAAGGGGCGCCGGAAGAGCGGAAATTAATTATCGATTCTTATCAGGAGAGCTGTTGCTGCAGGGAATAGAGGAGCAGCTGATCATTTTCTGTTTTTGCTTTCAGGCCTCGCTGATACTTGTTGTTTTTTCCAGAAAGCGTTAAGAAAGGCGAAGCGAGGGAAGAGAAAGCTGTAGGAATTTTTATTCAATAGGAATCCTTTATGACAGATGGAACCACAGGAAGCCTCCCTCTGCCTAGGGAGGCGGCAAAACGCCAGTTTTGACGGAGGGAGAGAGAACATCAGCAGGTGAAATCTTTTTCCTCAATAGATATGTCAAGGAAAAGAAGCCAGTAAAAACCCACTCAATTTACAACCCCCTGTTTAATTTTGTATGAAACAGGGGGTTGTAGGTTTGTTTGTAAGATGTTCTTCCGTTATGAAAACGTTGCATTGGGAATCTTAATATTTTCTGCAAGGGTTCTCCTTTTCTTTTACTATTGCATAACGGAGAATATTTATTTTTATATCCCCGTTAAAAAACGGTTGACAACCAGCTGTCTGAATTCCGGCGAAAGGGACGCAAAATACGCCGTAAAGCCGGTTACCCGTACGACAAGGTCGGGATACTGTTCGGGATTTTTATGGGCCTGCAATAATTTTTCACCGTCCAGGATGTTGATATTGATGAGCGTACCGCCCAGTCGGAAATGAGTTTTTATCAGCTCCAATACCAGCTGTACGCCGCCTTCTTCCAGGGTAATTTGAGGATCAAACTCCAATTGCAGCGGCGCTGTGTTGCCGCGTCCGCATTGAACGCCTGCGATTCCGCTGGAAAGCGCGGTTACCGCCCCGTCAACCCGAAAATGAGGATTCGGATTCGCTCCGTGGGAGATCGGCTCGCCCTTTCTTCTTCCGTTGGGGGTAGCCCCTACCGCCTGCCCGTATTCAATGCTTCGCGCCCAGGAAAACAGACCGGGCACAAGCTTTCTGCCGGCGGGCATTTTTTGGTTTGCAACAATTTCGGTCCACAGGGCGCTGATCCTCTTAGCCCAGGCATCCGCCGCCGTACCGCCGCCGCAGTATTTGGGCGTGGATTGAAGCATCAAACGCAGCCGTTCGTCGGCAAAATTGTTTTCCAGCGCCTCATAAAGCTGCTGCCAGGAAAGCCTGTTTTCCCGTTCGATCCGCTCCTCCATTGCTCCGAAGGAATCCGCAGCCACGGCAAGCGCCGCACCGTCTACGCCGACGGTGAAGAGCTCGGCGCACTGGGATGCGTCCAGGCCCTTCTCCAGGCAATGATGAAACATCAAATTCATGATCAGCTCCGGCGTTACCTCGTGGATATGGTCTAAATGCAGATTCACGCCTTTGGCAACGGTGTCCACCGCGCAAAGCAGATGTTTTTGAAACAGGGCAAAAAGCCGTTCCGTTGACGGCTCCGTTTCCGTCTTCATTTCCTTCAGCGCTTCCTCCAAAACCTTGGCAAAATTAACTTTTACGGTGTCGTTCATCGGAAATTCCTTGCCCGGAACACACATCCAGTTGCAGCCGACGGCAATTCGCTGGCGTGCGGTTTTTTTATCCACGCCGTTTTTCCTATATCCGTCGCACAGATTTTTATCATCGCAGAACCGGGGCCAGCCGTTTTTATTTTTAAACAAATAGTATACGGCTTTTTCCAAAAACGCCGGATCGCAGTTTTCATGCACGCGGACGGTCAGATTACAGGAAATGTTGATTCTGTCGGCCGCTTCTAAAGCAAGGTACGAGAGGTGATTTGTCAGGTCACGGTCATTCTCGTCCACGCCGGAAAGCTGATAATAATGCGGGTCGATCAAAAGCAGATTGGCAAGAAGAAAGATCGCCGTTTCATCCTCTAAAATCCCGTTTTTTTTGTCGTTTTCATAGAAAGGAAGCAGCAGGGTATCCAACTGAAAGCCTGCGCCGTCGCGGGTATAAATGCGTGCGGCACAGTTAAAAAATGCCGTCCATTGGCAGGCTTCATGAAAGGTTTTGGGTCTATCCAGCCGGATATTCCGGCACACCGAAAGCATTTTTTCAAGGCTTTCTCTGATCTCCGGCCGGGATTCGCTTTGCAGCAGCTCCTGGATTTTTTCAATATGCCGGTCAACAAAGGCGATGATGGCGCGCACGCATTTTTCTTCCGCATCATAAAACGCCTGTTTTTGAGGGTTTTGTTTTCTTCCGGCGGCTATTTTCTCTAAAAAACCGCCGAAGCCCAAAGCGAACCCGATACGGTAATCACAGGCAAAATGCGCGTCGCCGTCAATACCGGAGGCAATATTGTACTTTTCCTGCAAGGGTTTTAAGCCGTCATAAGGGAATCGTTTTTCATCCCAGCGCTTACTCCACTGGGCGGTCACGCCGCGCTGCATAAAGTTACGGAGCTTTGTGTTTTTTTGAATCCAATCGGGCATATAGTGAATATCGCCCCGATAATTCACCAGCATATCGCGCCATCTTCCGCAAAGCATTTCCATAGGGTCCACATAGGGCTCGTGTGCGTTCATCACGCGGCAAAAGTTCTCACTCATTCCGTCAAGCCCGTAAAAGCTGCCGTTTTCACTGTTGTACCACGGTTCTACATAATATCTCTCCGGCAGGGGCACCGTACCGAAATCATCCAAGTCGGTGTATCCGTTTTGTTCTTTCTTTGCCAGCGTATGGGCGATTTTCGTCTGCCGCATACGGTACAGTCTATCTTGATAGGTCAGCATATCGCCGCAGCTCCTCCATTTTTTCCATTTGGGGAATCTCAAATTTTTGCTGCTTTACGCCCAACGCCTTCGCTTTACTGAATCCCAGCGGATGATAGGGCAGCAGCTCGTAGCTTATGACATTTTTTAAGCACCGGATAAAATCTCGGGTTTGCCGTATATTTTCTACCGTATCGTTTACGGTGGGAATAATCGGCGTACGAATTACCAGCGGAATGCCCAAGGTATCCGCGCGTTGCAAATTCTTAAGAATTGGCTCATTATCCGCTCCGGTATATTCCCGGTGCTTTGCGCTGTTGAATATTTTAATATCGGCCATGATAAGGTCTGTGAATGACAGAACCTCGGCATCAAAGAAATACAGGCTGGTTTCTATAGCGGTATGGATCCCCGCCTGCCGGCAAAGCTTTAAAACCTCTGCGGCAAACCGGGCTTGTGCCAAGGGCTCGCCGCCGGAGAGCGTAACGCCGCCCGCCGCACCGTAATAGGGCTTATCCGCAAGCACAGCCTGCAGTACCTGCTGTGCGGTCATTTCTGTTCCGCAGGATACGCGCGCGCCGGCATAACAGCCCTCTTGGCACTTGCCGCAGCCAATACATTTTTCCGGATAAAAGAGCTCCTGCTTTGCAAAAGAAATGCACTCCGGATTATGGCACCATCGGCACGAAAGCGGGCATCCCTTGAAAAAGACCGTTGTGCGGAGACCCGGGCCATCGTGAATGGACGCACGCTGAATATCCGCAATGATTCCTTTATACACGGATACGTTCCTCTTTTTTACTTTCCGCGCTTGTGATGATAGCCTCCAGCATAGCCATTATCTCAACATTTTTGCTTAGCGTTGCCATCGGAGGCATTTCGCCTTTTGTTTGCTTATGCCAGGCATATAAATGCGGCATATCGGTCATCTCCGGTCCAAAGGATATTTCGGGAATTTCCACCGGATTGCCGTATAGGTCAAACGCCTCGACGCCGGGCTGGTTTTCCGCACCGCCGGTACAGGCGATGATCCCGTCGGTGCACATCACCATAGGTCCGGAGGGAATCACAGCGCGCGGTGTGGTCCAGGTGCCTTCCAGCACCGCCATTTTCTTATCATACCGAACAACAGCGGCAAAATTATCTGCGGTATCGCAAAAGGGCGTATTCATTTGCTCTCCGATTGCTATCGCGCTTTTTTCTCCGCCGCCGAGTAGCCACTTGGCAAAAAAGCAGCCGTAGCAGCCGATATCCAAAAACACGCCGCCGCCGTATTTTTTTTGGTACCACCATGTTTTTTTTAGCTGCGCATCGGTCATTTCCTCTGCGTTTGCGCTCACGCCCCGGTGCCTTGCGCCTTTTCCCAATGGGCCTGTATGGCCGTTGATATACTGCAGCTTCAGCGGCTCGCCGACAAGGCGGGCGTCCAAAGCGTTTTTCATTTTATATAAATACGCACGCCACATAACCGGCCAGTTTACATAGGCTTCAATTCCATATTTTTCCGCAAGTGCCTCGATATCCCGGGCCTCTTTTAAATTTACCGCCATGGGCTTTTCAAGAATTATGTTTATACCGCGTACCGCACAGGCCTCGGCGGCTTTCTTCTTTTGAAAATTTTCCGTAAGAATAAAGGCCACCTCCGGCTTGACTTCATCAAGCATTTGGCAATAATCCTCATAAATCCGCGGACAAAAATTTGTGCGTATATTTTCCTTGTTCCATTCCGGCGTATACCGAAGAGGCTCGATTTTTTCTAAGTCTGAGGGCATATCCGCGGCGGCCTCCAGGCTGTATTCCGGATGCCGGCTGATATACAGGGCAACCTCATTAACATGCATATGGGCGAAGCCGATAATCACTGCTTTTATCATAGTTCCTCCGATTTGATCTCTCTGTTTTCTTCTGCCGAGCGATAGAAACATTCAATCGCTTTGGTAACCTCAAGATTTTGCTCCCGGGTAATCAGATACTCTGCCTTGCCTGCAAGCACCTCCATGATATGGCGGTACATATAGCGGTGCTGTTCAAAGGGAACTCCCTTAAACGGGCCGTTATCAAACCATTTCATAGCACATTCTCCCTGAAAGCGGCCGATATTCTTATATAGCTTTTCACCGTTTACCGAAAGCCCGCCCTTATCGCCGCACAGCACCATATCCAGATTTGTTGTCGGCAGGTTGATTGCCCAGGAAAATTTAAAATTCACACTCATGCCGCCCTCAAGGCGCATAAACCCGGTAGCAAAATCCTCTACATTGAATTCACGGTAATCGTAAGGCCTCGGCGTAAAGGTTCCCGCGTAAGCGCCGCTTTCGGCAATGCTTAACAGAATATCCTCTCCTTGATTGGCGATTTTTGTATAGGCACTGC
>URTC01000075.1 GCA_900550765.1 uncultured Clostridia bacterium
GATTTGGATATTCTGCGCTAAAATGTAGCCGTTGTACTGCTGAAAGACGTCCTGTTCAGCGGAACGATCCGGGATAACCTGCGCTGGGGGAATCCTGACGCTACGGATGAAGAGATCCTGGAAGCCTGTAAACTGGCGCAGGCGGATGAGTTTATCCAGCAGTTCCCCAAAAAATATGATACATGGATTGAACAGGGCGGCGCCAATGTTTCCGGCGGACAGAAGCAGCGCCTGTGTATTGCACGCGCTCTTTTAAAAAAGCCCAAGGTTCTGATCCTGGACGATTCCACCAGTGCGGTGGATACGCGTACGGATATTCTGATCCGTCAGGGGTTCCGCGAGTTTATTCCCGAAACGACAAAGATCATTATCGCACAGCGCGTAGCCTCTGTAGAGGACGCGGACCGCATTATTGTAATGGATGGCGGGCAAATCAGCGATATCGGCACGCATGATGAGCTGATGAAAACCAATGCGATCTATCAGGAGATCTATACTACCCAGAATAAGGCAGGCGATCAAGATGGCGAACAATAAAACCAACTCTATTCCTTCCACAACGCCTCGGGGACAGCGTGCGCCCAGAGGAGTTCTGCGCCGGCTGCTGCGCTTGTTATTTGAATTTTATCCGGTATTGCTGCCGGTTACGCTGGTTTGCATCCTTGTTAACGCGATTGTCAGCTCGATGCCCGCGATATTTATGCAGAATATTATCGCTGTTGTGGATGAAAGCTATAAAACCGGCGATTGGGCGGCAGTATCCGGCAGCATCCTGACGCTGGTGGGCATTCTTGTTGCACTTTATATTATCAGCCTTATTGCAGGCTGCGTTTATACCCAGCTGATGGCTGTTATTACGCAGGGCTCGCTGAAGAAACTGCGGGAAAAAATGTTCAGCCATATGCAGAATTTACCTATTAAATATTTTGATACTCACGGACATGGCGACATTATGAGTTATTACACCAACGATGTGGATACCCTGCGTCAGATGATCAGCCAAAGTCTGCCGCAGATGCTGATCTCCGGCGTGACGCTGCTGGCGGTATTCGGCATCATGATGTATTACAGCGTTATTTTGGGCCTGATTGTAGTGGCCGGCGTAATTTGTATGTTGTTTTCGGCCCGTTATATCACCAGTCATTCCTCCAAATATTTTCTGCGTCAGCAGGTCACTCTGGCTAAGGCCGAGGCGTTTATGGAAGAGATGATGACCGGGCAGAAAGTGATCAAGGTATTTTGCCATGAGGAGGACGTCAAGGCGGATTTTGATAAGGTAAACGGAGAGATCTTTTTCAATGCCCGCAACGGAAACCGCTTTGCCAATATTTTGATGCCTCTTTTGAGCAATATCGGCAACGTAATGTATGTGGTAGTAGCCCTGGTAGGCGGTGTACTGCTGCTGACGGATGTGTCCAACATCAGCATTTCCGGCATGGCGTTCAGCATCAGCATCGTAGTGCCGTTTTTGAATATGACCAAGCAGTTCGCCGGTGCGGTTGGGCAGGTGTCCAATCAGGTGAATATGGTGATCATGGGGCTTGCGGGTGCGCACCGCATTTTTGCCCTGCTGGATGAACAGCCTGAAAGCGACGAAGCATATGTTACACTGGTAAATGCAAAGGAAAATGCCGATGGCAGCGTGAGCGAGTGTGAAGAACGCACCAATCTTTGGGCGTGGAAACATCAGCATCATGACGGTACTGTCACCTATACTCCCCTGCAGGGTGATGTGCGCTTTTATGATGTCAACTTCGGCTATACGCCGGAAAAGACCGTGCTGCATAATATTTCCCTGTATGCCAAGCCCGGGCAGAAGGTTGCTTTTGTTGGGTCTACCGGTGCAGGAAAAACTACCATTACGAACCTTATCAACCGTTTTTATGACATCGATGACGGAAAGATCCGCTATGACGGCATCAATGTCAAAAAAATCAAAAAAGCGGATTTGCGGCATAGTTTAGGAATCATTCTGCAGGATACCAATCTTTTTACCGGTACGGTAATGGAGAATATCCGCTATGGAAATTTGGAGGCAACCGATGAAGAATGCATTGCCGCGGCTAAGCTTGCCGGTGCAGATGATTTTATCCGCCGTCTGCCGGAGGGCTACGGCACCATGCTGCACGGCAATGGCTCGAACCTCAGCCAGGGCCAGCGGCAGCTGCTGGTTATTGCGCGCGCGGCTGTAGCCGATCCGCCTGTCATGATTATGGACGAGGCAACCAGCTCGATCGATACCCGTACCGAGGCCATTGTGCAGCGGGGGATGGATGCGCTGATGGCTGGACGTACCGTGTTTGTGATCGCACACCGCCTTTCAACTGTACGCAATGCGGACGCGATTATGGTGCTCGATCACGGACGCATTATCGAACGCGGTACGCATGACGAGCTTCTTCAGCTTAAGGGCACCTACTATCAGCTGTATACCGGCGTGTTGGAATTGGATTGATCTGTTCGAAAATCCCGGGGCTTCCGGCTGTTTCTGCTTCAGGAAGGCTGCCCCGGGGTTTTTATAGTTTTGGGAAGACAAAAATAGAAGAATGGGTGTTTTTTGCCCTGTGCGAACGGACAGAAAAGGAACGGCGCCGGTTTGTACGCAGGAATTTTCTGTATTCCGGCATGCTTTGCAGAGGAGGAGATTGGAGCGGGCGGTATATGGTGATTCCCCTTTTGGGGGGTGGAGTTGGGTGTGCACTTTTTATGTTAAAATACAGCATTTTACGTTCAATTACGGCAATTGCATAAAACGAAAATAGCCTTGAAGCCGCTGGAATTATGGTGATTTCAAGGTTTTTTGCTGTGTGAGAGGTGCATCAAAAAGATGGTTTCGGCATTTTGGGGGAGGGAATGGAACGTTCAAACTCACAAAAAGTTGGCAGCGACAGTGAGCCGTTGTGAGGACGTTTACAATCGAACAGGCAAGCCGACTTTTTGCGAAACAGAAACAAAGGGGAGGGTGACTAATTTTTGATGAAATAAAAAAATCGGAACAAGCGGAACTCGTTCCGACGTGTCTAACATGAAAAAGATATTTTTTTGATTTCGGTGAGTGGAACTGAACTCTTGCCTCCTGAAAAAGTTGATAGCAAACCGAAGCGTCGCGAGCGCACTTGCAAGCGAGCAGCGGAGTTACGGCATGATCTTTTTATCAAATAAAAAATAGGCATGGATATTGCTGTAACTGAAACTTTCTATACGGTCATAATAGAATATGAAAAATTTGAATGAGATTTCCTGTCCTTTCTCCAGTGACTTCTTTTATAAGCACACCGCCGTTCTTCAATATTGTTTTTGCAGAACCAATATTATTCTTATCGCAGGTTATCACTATGGGATTAATGCCATGATTTTTCATAATCGGTAAAGCCATTGACAACATTTTAGTCGCATAACCTTTTCGACGTTCAGAAGGACGAATTCCATAACCGCAATGACCGTCTATTCCTACGCTTATTGCATTTTTCTTTGGTCTAATACTGATTGCCCCTAATATTTTTGTGGTATTAACACAAAAATATAATTCTTGTCCGGCTTTCTTGTCATCTTCAACCCATTTTAGCCATTCTTCATAGGATACCGTTCGTTTTTGTGAAAAGCGCCTTAACGCACCGGGATTTAATCGGCCGCCGTAGGTCTCCCATTCATCCATCATGTTTTCGTATTGCGTTTTATATTCAATAGAAGGTTCCACCAATTTGATATCCATAAAATATCTCCTATTATAATACATACAGTTATTATTATATCAGATAAAACAAAAGAAATCAATTGCCTTACAACAATCGCTTTCTTTCGATAAATGTGAGAGCCACATGAAAAAGATATTTTTAGCATTTTGGAGATGGAAGTTGAACCCCCAAGTGGATCAAACACCGATGCAAATGTCCAATCCTTAAGGGTTCAGGTGTCAACGGTGTCTTGATTTTGAGCAATAAGAACCTTTATTTTATCAAAAAATGCCTGTTTCCCAGCCGTATATTTCTTCCTGTCATCAAAGTACATTTTAGACAAGCTTAGCTTTAATTCTTCATACTCTTTTGCCTGTTTAGAGTGCGTTCGTAAAAAGTCTCTAAATTGTATTTGCTCATAAAACAATGTAAGATCCTTTGATTTATAGCAATGAATGTGTTGTAAGGAAATTTCATTTTCCCCTTTTAATATAAATAAATACTTACCTGATGCGACTTCGCCGTAATATAGGTAGTTGTTTTCTTTCATTTTTTGAAATACTTGTTCTGTGATATCTTTAAAAACAATAGCTACATCCAGCATCGGCTTCGCCATTATTCCAGGGATAGATGTACTGCCAACATGCTCAATTGAAACGATTTCATTCGGAAACATTTCCATAAAAAGTTCTTTTACTTTGCTATATTCATCCACCCATTTTTCATTATAAGGCAGCAATAGTACTCTGTTCTTTGGCACACCGAGCATAAATTATTCCCCCTACTTATAATCATAGTACCATAATTAAGCAAAAAGCACAACACGAGAGTTCAACTCTTCCCTGTTGTGCTTTTGTTGTGAGAGCCACATGAAAAAGATTTTTTTGCTTTTCGGAGGTGGGAACTGAACTCTCGTACTCGCAAAAAGTTGGTAGCGACAGCGAACCGTTGCAAGGGCGTTTACAACCGAGCAGGTGAGCCGAGCGTGACTTTTTGCGAAAAGGAGGAGCAGCGGCGTGAGCGCGCTCTGATTTTTATAAAAAATCGGAGCAAGCGATACAAAGCTTACTTCGACGTGTGAGAGCCACATAAAAAAGATATTTTCGGCATTTCGGCGGAGGGATTTGAACTCTATACTTTTTCAGTTTTCATCGGGGTTTTTATATATGGGTGTGTATTGGGTGTGTACATTGATAAAACTATCTAATTTTTCTGCGCTTTCCTGAATCTCAATATCGTTTACATGTGTATAGGTATCCATAGTAGTTTTAAAGTTTGCGTGACCCAAAAGTGCCTGTGCATCTTTTGGGCTGATAGATGCAGCTTTACATATAGAAGCATATGTGTGGCGACATTGGTGCGGTACGCCATCAAATCCTGTATTTTTTTTGAAATCGTTTAAAGATTTATCGAATTCGCATTTATGCAAATATGATTTTTGTGAATTTGCAAAAAGAATTTGATCTTTTTTTATATTTGTGAGAAATGGAAGCAAAACAGAAGGAAGCGCAATGATTCTCTTTCCAGCTTCAGTTTTTGGGCTTTTGATATGGGGTTTGCCGTCATTTGTCCAATAAATGCTATTGCTGATATCAATGATTCTTCTTTCGATATCAATATTTTTTCCTGTTAGCGCGAGGGCTTCGCCTTCACGCATACCGGTCATCATTAAAAAATACAGAAATACCCCTATACGATCGTTTAAGTTGTTTATAATTATTTTTTCATTTTTTGCTGATAAAGGAGACCGTTTTGTTTGCGGAAGATTTTTGGGGATAGAAACACAGATACAAGGATTATTTGTGATATATTTTTGCACTACAGCGTAATTAAATATCATATTTAATATACATAGATGATTGCTGATTGTTTTTTTTGCAAATCCCTGTTGTTTCATATCTTTAAGAAAAATATCAATATCTAAAGCAAATATTTCTTTTATACGTGTTCCATTAAAATAGCTTATGATTCGTTTGAAAGCTCCGTTATAATTTTTTGTGGAATTATATTCGAGTGTTTTCCAGTGCTCTTCTTTCCATTCCTCTGCGGCTTGGTTAAAGAAAATACCAACAGAAACTTGGTTTTTATATTCTAAAATTTTCTTTCTAACCTCTTTTTCGGTATCACCGCGAAATACCTTTCTTTTTCCGTCAATAGTAATACTATGTTCAACTTTGTACTTTTTGGGCATAAAAATACCGCCTTTCTTTTTTTGTTGATAAAAAAGGCGACATGTAGTATAATAACACAAAGCCATATCGCCTGTGGTAGGGGGATTTGGTTCCAAGCTCTCTTTGGTGTTGGTAGCGCCGAAGAGAGCGTTTTTTAATTATAAATTTCACGTCTGTGTCCGATGCTTAATATGAGGATTACAATTTTATCGTCTTCAATTTCGCAAATTAGCCTGTAATCTCCTATGCGGTATCTCCATTGCCCGCTTCGGTTTGCGGTTAAACATTTTCCATGCTGCCGGGGATTTTCACAGTTCATCAAGTTCTTTTCAATCCAACCAAGTATTAGAGCTTGCGTATGTTTATCGAGCTTTTTTAGATTTTTAATAGCTCCGGCAGTATATTGAACAGTATATTTCATCAATCAAGCTCCAACATTTTTTTCACTTCGTCATGAGTATAAGTTACAGGATTTTCACGATATTCAGCTATTGCCTTTTCATAGGCCTTTAAATCCATTTCATCTTCGATATGCTCTATTACTGATTGCCGAACCAAATCGGAAATGCTGATACCGTTCATTTCTGCGTATTTCTTAATAAGCATACTATCTGCATCGTTTAATCTCAATGAAATAGTGGTCATAGAATTCACATCCTTTCCGTAATACATTGTATTACAAATAAAATAAAATGTCAATAGTATTATTGTTTATTTTATAAATTTTCACTCACATAAAAACGTTTGATCCTGCATCCTCTGTAACCGTATCGAATTCGATACGGTTGTTTTTAAAAATCCAGCCCATCAATACAGTTCTTATAAATAAATTCTTTTATTTTATCGGGTTGACCTGTTTCGTAGAATTCAACAAGCAACGGCGTAAATTGCCGAATACTTTCTACAGGAATCGATATAATTCCCTGACCATTTGCAATCATTTCTTTGTTTGCTGCAAGCATGGCAGTACGCTTATTACCGTCAAGGAAGAATTGTCCGCGCATACAGTAGAGCATGATATCAATAGAACGTTCTGTTGCGTTTTCTATATTCTGCAACTCCATAAGACGGTTTTTTATATCGTCTTCAACAGGCATCTCCGGCTTCCAGCTTGTACCGCCGATAGATACGGGCAGTGTGCGGATGTACCCGGCGTTATAAACAAGATTATCTCCGCCTACGATTTGATTCAGCTTGCAAAGATAGGCATAGTCAAGCGGCGGGTCTAAGGTATCCAGCAGGAATTGCCATGCCTTTTTTAGATTATTTACGGCGATAATATCCGTTACTTTTACGCCGGGAGCGGCCATACCGTTAAAGATTGCGTCCGTATCGGGGTAGGTAACGCCCAAGCCTTCCAACTGTGCGCTTTTGTAAATATAATCAACGATATTTCTTTTTGCAACAAATACATTTTGTTCGCGTGTCATATTATATTTTGGCTTCATAAAATCACCTTTCGATTGCTTTTTATTCTTTATGAAATTATATTGCTGGCATATTAACCATTTTCGTGAGGTCACGAAAATGGTATTTTTAATT
>URTC01000076.1 GCA_900550765.1 uncultured Clostridia bacterium
AACGATTCAAAGCAGGCACGTTTGCACTGCCTAATGCTGGCAGCAGTACATAAGGTCCTAAAGAACAGGACCTAAGTACTGGCCGCATTAGAAGCACCTGCTTATGAATGCGTTGAACACGGATTCTTTTTGTAGGATGTGAGTTTCAATTCAAGGTGGTCTTTGATGATTTTAAACAATATTATAACTATTTAGATGGAGATTTATATGAAAAATCTGTTAAACGCTCTTGTAAGCAATACTCCGAAGGAGTCAATTTCGGAACATCCTTTTTCTAGTGATGAGAGAAAGAGAGGAGAAGAATTATTAAAGCAGTGTCCAGTGCACTCTTACTATTGACAGAAAATTATGACGTATCTCTTAAATTTTCTAACAATGATTGCTGACTGAGAGATGCCATGTTATACTTAATATATATTAATGCAGTCATGATTGGTGTCTGAAAGGAGGCAGTTTATGAGAGAGTTTCTGGTTTCGGGAACGATGCCGTTTATTTTGGTGATGTCAGTGTATTTTCTGGTAAGGTTTGTGATGTATCTTCTGCCTTCGAAGTCAAAGGGGACATTTCTTTTCAAGGCTCAGTGGCATTTTAAGAAGCCATGGCTGATTGTGCGCTGGAAATGCTGGAGGTCGACCGTTTGGGCTTAGATTCCAGTGACCACCGCGTGCTGCGTACTATGATCGAAAAATTCGGCGGCGGCCCCGTAGGGCTTGATACACTGGCTGCCTCTACCGGCGAAGAAGATATCACAATTGAAGATGTAATCGAGCCGTTTTTGCTGCAGCTGGGCTTTATTTCACGGACACCGCGCGGCAGAATCGTACTGCCGGCTGCCTATAAACATTTGGGAATAGAACCTCCCCACTCTGCACAGCAAATCAAGCTGCCAATGGATGAAAACGATGAAGACAAGTTATTTTTACTATGAACTGCCAAAAGAAATGATCGCGCAAACACCGATAGAGCCGCGTGACCATGCCAAGCTACTTATTTATGATCGAAAGAAAAAAAGTATTGAGCACCGGCATTTTTATGATCTTCCTCAATATCTGCGCAAGGGCGATTGTCTGGTCATCAATGAGACAAGGGTTCTTCCCGCCCGTCTGTTGGGGACACGGGAAGATACCGGCTCCTTTATCGAATTTCTGCTGCTGCGGCGGATCACTGCGGATACCTGGGAAATTCTCGCACGTCCGGGTAAAAAAGCAAAGCCCGGACAGCGGTTTTTCTTCGGCAGCGACTTGACTGCTGAAGTAATTGAAGTGTGCGAAGACGGCAACCGCATCGTGCGTTTTTTTTATGACGGTGTTTTTGAAGAGATTTTAGACAGGTTGGGCAATATGCCCCTGCCTCCCTATATCACCCAAAAGCTTAAAGACAAAGAAAGATACCAAACGGTATATGCCAAAGAAACCGGCTCCGCCGCCGCACCGACAGCAGGCCTTCATTTTACACCGCAGTTGCTGGAAAAAATCAAAGCCATGGGGGTAGAAATCGTTCCTGTTCTGCTGCACGTGGGCTTAGGTACCTTCCGTCCGGTAAAAGTAGAGGATGTAACTCACCACAAAATGCACAGCGAATACTATTCGGTAACCCAGGAAGCGGCCAATACTATTAATCGCTGCCGCCAAAGGGGCGGACGCATTTTCAGTGTGGGAACCACCAGCTGCCGAACCTTAGAAAGCGTTGCCGATCCCGCTGGTATGATTCATTCCCAAAGCGGCGAAACGGATATTTTTATCTATCCTGGCTACACATTTAAAGCTATCGATGCGCTGATCACCAATTTTCATCTGCCGGAATCCACCCTGCTGATGCTTGTAAGCGCCCTTTGCAGTAAAGAAGAAATCATGGATGTATACGAAACCGCCAAAAAGAATGATTATCGCTTTTTTTCTTTTGGCGATGCGATGCTGATTTTATAATCTCCGCATTTTTCCTGCGGAAAACACGAGGTTTTACATGAAAACGGATCAATTCTCCTTTGAAATTTTAAAAGAATGCCGGCAAAGCGGTGCAAGAATTACCCGCTTCACTACCCCTCACGGCGTCATCGAGACTCCGGTATTTATGCCGGTAGGCACCCAAGCCACGGTAAAAGCGGTATCCCCCGAGGAATTGAAGGAGGTTCACTCCCAAATCATTCTCTCCAATACCTATCATCTGTATCTGCGGCCCGGACACGAATTAATAAAAAAGCTGGGCGGCCTGCACCGCTTTATGCACTGGGATGGGCCTATTTTAACCGACAGCGGCGGATTTCAGGTATTTTCCCTTTCGGATCTGCGCAAAATAAAAGAAGAAGGCGTTGCCTTTTCCTCCCATATTGACGGTTCTAAGCATTTATTTACACCGGAAAAGGTCATCGAAATCGAGCAAGCCTTGGGTTCGGATATCATGATGCAGCTGGATGTCTGTTCCCCCTACCCTTGCGAGTACCGCGATGCAAAAGTCAACATGGAACGCACGCTGCGCTGGCTTGAGCGCTGCCATAAGGCTTGGACAAATGCTTCTCAGGCGCTGTTCGGCATTGTACAGGGAAGTATGTACAAAGATCTTCGCCGGGAAAGTGCCATTGCAACTGCTGGCTTTTCGGACTGCCCCGGTATCGCTATCGGCGGTCTAAGCGTAGGCGAACCCAAAAATATCATGTATGAAATTTTAGAGGATATTATGCCGCTGCTGCCGAAAAACAAGCCCCGATATTTGATGGGCGTAGGATCGCCGGATTGCTTGGTAGAAGGCTTTACCCGCGGCATTGACATGATGGACTGTGTACTGCCCACCCGTATCGCCCGCAACGGTACCGTAATGACCAGCCGCGGAAAATTAGTGATCCGCAACGCAGAATATAAAGAAGATCCCCGCCCGTTGGATGAGGAATGCGACTGCTATGCCTGCCGGCATTACTCAAGAGCTTATATCCGCCATTTAATCAACGCCGGCGAGATTATGGGCGCCCGTTTGGCTTCCATCCATAACATCCGTTTTCTGCATAAGCTGACCGAGGATCTGAAAAAAGCGATTTGGAATGATTGTTCCCTGGATTTTAAAACAGAATTCTTATCCAAATACGGATATTAACGTTTTTATGAAAATTTCACTTGTAAAAAGAGCAATTCTCTGATAATATATTTTACAGTAAAACGGAAAGGAACTGTCGATGATGATTGAAAATTTTGTACTTTTGGAAGAGGCTGCCCAACCTTCAATGATGGGTCAGCTGGAAAGTTCACTTGGCCTTATCATTATAATGGTGGGAATGATCGCCATTATGTGGTTCTCAGGCCGAAAGCAGCGGAAACGCCAAAAGCTGATGCAGGAGAGAAAAAACAACCTGAAAAACGGCGACCGTGTCATGATGGACTGCGGTATCTACGGTGTGGTAAAAGAAATCAAAGATGATATCGTTACAATATCTGTCGGACCGGATGAAACGACTCTGATTTTTAACAAAGCCGCTATTGCTGTTGTGGAATATGATGAAGACAAAGTAGACCTTAGCCGGGAACAGGCAAAAGATATGGAAAAGAAATAAGCTTTCGCCGTATGCAGTTTATGCTGCATACGGCATTTTTTTATTTTTTGATCCAGGCGGAGACTTCCGAAAGAGAAGAGACTACCGCTAAAGTTTTTTCCGCAAATTCCGGCGCAGGCTCTTTCATGTCCGGCACACAGATAACGGGAATTCCTGCAGAAAAAGCGGCCTGTATACCAGCCTCGGAATCTTCCAAGATCAATGCCTCCTGCGGAAGCGTCTCTGTCTTTTCCAGTACCTTTAAAAAGATATCCGGCGCAGGCTTGCTGTGCACTATTTCATCCCCGCAGACAATTGCGGTAAAACAATCAATGATATTCGCTTTTGAGAGGATCGCCCGTACTCTCTTTTGACTGCTGGAAGTCGCCACGGCGCATAAAATGCCCTGCGTTTTCAGCTGTGCAAGCAAAGAAAGCAATCCCGTCTTCAGCGGCACCCCCTCATCCAATAAAATTTTATCCAATTCATTATGTACCTGATCAAGCACCGCCTTTGCTGCAAAATTGGGGCCGTAATATTGTTTCAGTAAAAAAATTCCCCGCTGTTCATTAACCCCCAGGAGTTGCTTATAAAATTCAAGATCACAGGAAAAACCCATGATCTCCACTTTTTGCTTTAGAAGCCTATAGCTAATTCTTTCACTGTCGATCATCAAGCCATCCATATCAAAAATAACCGTCTTCAAAGCAACTTCCTCCATTCTTAAAAAAGCACCTCCAGCCTTACTGCTTGAAGGTACTTTGCTTTGCCAGCATATGATTGCCTTACACCTTCATATGCTTTAAATCCATTTTTTCATAATTTTCAATATAATTCAAAACCTCTTCCACGCCTGAAAAAAACGGATACATTTCCCGGCATTCAGCTTTTAAAAAGTTTTCCCGAATGGCGCGCTCCAGCATGAGCATCATATCATCGTAAAAACCATTAATATTAAATACCGCAATGGGCTTGTCATGCCGTGCCAGCTGTTTCAGCGTTAAAATTTCAAAAAATTCTTCGTACGTACCGATACCGCCAGGCGTAACAATAAAACCCTCAGAATTAAATTCCATGATCTGCTTGCGTTCACGCATCGTACGCGTACGTATAAATTGATCGCATGCAGTGTTCAAAATTTCCTCATTAGTAAAAAACTCAGGCACAACACCGGTAACATACCCTTTGCCCTCAGCCATACCGCGCGCTACTGCTCCCATCATTCCAGTCGCACCACCGCCATATACCAGCCGGTGTCCTCGTTTAGCCATTTCCAGGCCGAGCGCTTCACCTGCTTTTATATAACCATCGGCAATCGTATCGCTTGCCGCACCGTAAACACATATGTTCATATCCTTCCTCCGTTATGTCAATATAAATTTATCCAGAATATCCACTGTTCCACTGCCCATAATCAGCACCAGATCGCCCGGCTGCAGCTGCTTCTTTAAATATGCACCGCACTCCTCCATGCCGGGAATATATAGGCAATCACTTCCGTGCTTCTCTTTAATTTTATCTACAATCATTTTAGAATTGATTGTGGGATCGAAAGGTTCCCGATCACCATATACATCGATGATCACTGTTTTATCCGCTCCGCAAAAACAATCCACAAGCCGCTCAAACTGCGCCTTCGTCCGCGAAAACAGTGCCGGCTGATAAATCAGCCAAAGCCGGTTTTTTTGAATCGGCGCAGTTGCCTGAATAGTTGCCGCCACCTCCTCGGGATGATGGCCATAATCATTATAGATTTTTGCACCGTTATAGGTTCCGCGATATTCAAATCGTCTTCCGGCACCTTTAAATTCCCGCAGACCCTGCAAAATTTTTTCAATTGGAATTCCGCCAAGCTCGGCGGAAATAATTGCCGCCATAGAATTCAACACATTCACCATTCCGATAACAGAAAGCTCCACCCTGCAAAGCATTTCCGTTCCTTTCAGTAAATCATATTCTGCGCAGCCGTCAGATCCAAAGCGTATATTAGCTGCATGATAATCCGCTTTAGGATCCAAACCATAGCTAACGGTTTTTCTGCCGCATTCGGCCAATAACTTACGCGTGCGCTCATCGTCATAGCAGCCTATCACAAATCCATTTTCCGGTACAAGACCGCAGAATTTTAAAAAGGAACGATAAATATTTTCCACCGTTTTAAAATAATCCAAATGATCCGAATCAATATTCAGCACAACAGCTATGTACGGATGCAGCGTAAGAAAAGAATCAACATACTCACAGGCTTCCGTAATAAAAAACTTTTCCCGGCCCGTATACACATTGCTTTGGATGCTCGGCAGCACACCGCCGATATGAATCGTGGGTTCCACGCCAGCACTGTAATAGATCTGTGAAATCATCGCCGTAGTAGTAGTCTTCCCATGTGTTCCCGCTACAGCAATACAGTTTTTACATTGTTCAGAAATCAAGCCCAGCATAGCCGCTCGATCGATGCAGGGAATTCCGTTGGCTTCCGCATACGCCCGCTCACAATTCTGGGGCGGAATTGCCGCCGAAAATACCACCAGATCCGCATTTTTTACATTTTCCACACTGTGACCGACAGAAATTTGAATTCCCATCCCCGCCAGGCGTCTTACGGCGTCACTGTCCGCTCTGTCAGATCCGCTGATATGTCCAAATCCCCAATTATGCAAAATTTCGGCCAGGCCGCACATGCTGTGCCCGCCGATTGCAATAAAATGAATATTTTTATCTTTATAATCGTTCAAAGCTATCATAGAAATTGTGCCTCTTTCCCTCACAGTGCCGTTATTATTATACCAAAAATATGCTTTTATTACAACAGGTTTTATATTCTATGACTAAAACCGCTGAATTAGCACG
This sequence comes from uncultured Clostridia bacterium, assembly GCA_900550765.1. Classification (GTDB taxonomy): domain Bacteria; phylum Bacillota; class Clostridia; order Christensenellales; family QALW01; genus UMGS1322. The sequence goes on from URTC01000076.1 coordinate 6,369, forward strand.
AAATATTTCCTTCCGAACTGATTCTGTGATATTTTCTGTTCCTCCGCTCCCGATGGATTATTGGATCGATGCTTCTGCTTTTTTGCATAAAAATTCCTGTCAGAAAATTTCCTGACAGGAAACCTTGCATAACAGCAATCGTTTTAAATTTTTTATCCAAAAACCCGTTTGATCGCTTCCAAATATCCATAGCCGTTTACGGTATCCGGCTCCAGATAGCTGCCCTCGGTCCATTCATTCCAGGCATTGATCGTAAGGATTCTGTCCTTTTCCGGTCTGTTTTCCAAATATGCTTTCATTTCCCTAAGCGCCTGCTCAAACTGCTGCGGAGAAATCTCTAAAATACCGGTAAAAGGATATCCGTAATCTCCCCAGATATCGCTCTGCGTTGTCCGCGGCGAAGCATCCCAGCCCATAGTAGCATTAGGATAATACGGAACGGTAAGTTCCTTATCATATTTTCTGCAATCTTCAAACACCTTGGCCTTGATTTTCTCAAACGAGTGCTTAGGAAAATCAAACGGACTGTGATGCGCCCACACATAGCTGGTAGCACTGTCAAAGCCAAGATAATCCAACTGCTCTTTCGGAGAAACCAGAACACCGTCTCCCTCAAGAATTTTTACGTTAAATAGCACTGCATTCAAGTGAAGCTCTCCCAGTCCGGCCTTGCGCACTCTTTCCCTGAAATTCTCCAGTACGCGCTTACAATTTTCCATGCCTCCCAGACTTTTAATTAAAGTATCAAGCTCATAAAACGAAAAATACAATCCGCCGTAAACCCGCCAATAAGAAGGATGTGAAAAATACTTTTCAATGCAATAATCTGTCGCCTTAACAAAAGTAGGCTCATCCACAATACATTCCATACAGTAATTCCCTGCATTGGAGAGCAGTGTCGGATGGATATAGCCACACCGATTAAGATAGGCATACAACAAAGCAATTAATGATCTATGGTAATACTATGCCTTCATATAACCCTCTACCTAACAGCGGGAA
>URTC01000077.1 GCA_900550765.1 uncultured Clostridia bacterium
TAACCATTAAAGCTAAGCCCTCGCCCTCGCTTTCTTCCAACTGCAACCTTTCGGCACTGAAGGTACCCCAGGGATGTACGCTTTCGCCGGCATTTTCCTCTAATGTAACGCAGTATACTTGTACGGTGCCCTACAGCGTTACGTCTTTCCCGATTGAACCTACGCGGTCCGATTCTAAATCCAGTATCGAGTTTATCGGCAAGGTGAGCCTTGATGTAGGAAAAAATACCCGCAGTGTACGTGTGACGGCGGAAGACGGCACAACGAAAACCTATACGATTACCATCACCCGGCAGGCGGAGGGAACCACCGAGCCTACGCCCACTCCTCCTGCAGATCAGCCGACAGTGCCTCCTGAGATGCCGCTGACGGTGACGGTGGACGGAAAAAACTTTACGCTTGAGGAGCAGATCACGAAAGAGCTGCCGGCCGGCTTTGCTTTAGAGGAATATACCTATTCCGGCCGAACGATTCAGACGGCTGTTTTAAGTGAGGTGCGTCTGGTGCTGCTTTCGGATGAAACGGATTCCTATTTTTATATTCTTAATGAAGCAGACCGTACGTTTGCACCGTTCCAGACTTTGACTTCCAGTGTACAGACGGTGTATACTGTTTTGACGTCCGGCACACAGGCTTTACCCCTTTCTTGGCGGGCAGCAGTGCTGGAGGTAGATGGCATAAGCTACAGCGCTTGGCAAAGTGATGTACTGGGAGAGGGATATTATATCATCAGTACGATGAATAATGCTACAGGTGAGAAGTATCTGTGTGTGTACTGTACTGAAGATGGAACGATCCAAAAGCTTTCTCCGGCGTTGTTGGAAGAAAAAAGTCTGTTGCAGGCTACGGAGCAGCCTCCTGTTGTTAAGCAGCTGCATTTTGATTGGCGCAAGGCAGCTTTAGCGGCAGCCGTTGTGATATTGGCGGCTGTGATCATCGCAATCGTTGTGTTGTTTGTGAAGAAAAAGAAGCTGCAGCAGCCTGCTGCTGTGCATCATTGGGGAACGGCGCCTTCCTGGCAGGCCCCCCCTGCGGAAGAAGAGGATACGATAGAGCTTTTTGAGGTGAGCGAGACAAAAAAAGCTTCTGACGGTAAGAAGCAGGACGCGGTGCCGGAACAGTCTTCGCAAGACGACGATGGCGATTTTACTTAAAAGATTCGGGGCGGATTGCTTGAGAGCATCCGCCCGTTTTTCGGCAAAATATTCTATGGCCGTATCAAATAAAGCTTTATAAAGAAAGTACTTGACAATTCTCTTTTGATGGTCTATAATGAATACGCAATAAGAAATTGTTGCCCATATCGCGGGGTGGAGCAGTTGGTAGCTCGTCGGGCTCATAACCCGAAGGTCGTGAGGTTCAAGTCCCACCCCCGCAACCACATCGCGGCAGACCTTGAAGGCTTGCCGCAATTTTTTTGTAAAAATTACGGCGCAGCGTGGCAGGCCGCCGCTCCTTTGCCGTAAAACGATCCGCTGCTGCGTCTATGCCCCTGCAGGTGCGGGTATAACGCCTCCGCGGCGCTTTTTTGTTTTTGCGGGTTTTCAGCACACCGATTCCGGTGTGTTTGCTTTTTTTGAAGCATGTATTTTTTTCGGAAATAAGGCTTTGGCCGTGATGTGCCTTTTGCGTGTCAATGGTTGTCTTCGATAAGTGAAACCATTAAACCGCTGCGCATGCAAGGAACGGCATTTCTTGTCCGTCAGGGCATATATTCCTTTACAAATATGTGAATTTCGTTATATTATATTCTTAATTCTTAGCTATATTAGCATCAAAAGGCAGGTATTATCAAAATGAATAATAGATACGATGAAAATTTCTTTCACGATATTGTTTGGAAACGCTTTATAAGAATGCCGTACGGTCATTTGCTGGATTATGCAGGAAAGAGCGGCGAGGCCTATTATCCCACGGCGGAGGAATGCAAAAAATGTATGCCCAATCCCCTTGGCTGGTGGACCCCGATTGAAAACGGAGCATTTTTTACGGGGCTTTATACGTATGCTTTAATTGAAAAATATCATAAAGGCAAAGATAAAAAAACGGCAGAGGAAGTCAATATATTGATAAACGGTTTGTTTTTGCTGCAAGATGTCGGCCAGGTGGAAGGGTTTATCGCAAGAGGCGTAGCCGATGACGGCAAAAGCCATTACCCGGTTTCTTCTGAGGATCAGTTTACGCCGTGGGTTTTGGCCTTGTATGCGTATTATAAAAGTGATTTATGTGCGGAGAAAGAAGCGGTTAAAAATCGATTGTTAAGGGCATTGACTTCCGTAAGGGACTGCAATTGGAAAATTCCCTGCGATGTAAAGGCTCTTTACCGGGATGAGTGGGGAAATTCCGATACATGGCGCTGCGTATCCAAAATGCTTTTTTGTGCCAGGATTCTATTTGAGCTTACACAGGATGAAAAAGATTTATTGTTATTTAACAGGATAGCAAACGAGCATCCGCAGAATTGTATATACAGCAGACTGGAAATTGTATCCCATGGCTATGCACATGATATGGTTGCATTTTTAGGCGTAAAGCAAACTTGGATTTGTGTATGTGCTCATTTGGCTATTCGGGAGTTGTTATTTTTAGATGCTGCAAATAAGGAGTATTATAAAAAAGGTCTATTCAATAACGGTGTTACCGCGTTGGGTGTTGTTGATGATATGAAAAAATATGATAACCGAAAAGATGAATTTCATATAGACTGGCGCGCTATGAACAAGTTGTGGGAATATTATGATAACGATGTTCGAAAAGGCGTAGAGATTGCCTGCCGGCAGAATGAATATTGGGAAAAAGAGATTGTTCCCCACAGATATATGGAGCATGCGGTTTTGGGGAATGCTGTTTTCGCAGCCTGGGTTGCGGTCACCTGTGAAGAAAAAAGAATTTCGGAGGCGGCGGCAAAAAAGCTGAGCGAGAATTTGGCTTTTGTGGATTGGGATAATCTGCATTTATCCTATGCATTTGCAGCGGAAAGTGCGTTGCTGTTCAAAGCTCATTAAGCATATCCTTTCCGTTTGCTATGGCTGGTTATTAAAAGCGATGACAGCCCTCAAAACCAGTAACCGTAATGGCTTCTGGCTTTTCTTGTGTTCAAAGGTAGCAACAAAAAATACCATTGCCTGATAGCAGAGGCCTGAGGCTGTCATAGCCGCACTTACCTGCATTACTGTGGGGGAGAAGAGAATTTGCTGCAGTAAAGAGGGCAGAAATCCTTTGGATAACGGAAGAACAGCCTGTTTGCAGTCCTTTTTATCCAATGGGGAATGGACGATTTTGTATTATAAAATGTGTGCAGCATGATAAACTTTTATCGAAAATAGCCGTAGAGATGCTCCGTTTTATGTAAATCTTTTGCTTTTTGAGCGCTTTTACATCAAGATTTACATAGCAGACTGAAAAATTTTTCGTTACAATAGTGATGAAACGCTATATTTTTTATTTTCTTATGAAAATAAAAAATCTTTTAATATTGAAATTTTTATTTTAGAATGATATAATGCTTTTATGAAAATACCGTTTATGATTATTCGTTCTAACCGGCGTACGGTAGCTTTGGAATTTACCGAAGAAGGATTCTTGCGTGTTCGCGGGCCCCTTTGGTTTACGGATAAAGATGCTGAAAAGTTTGTGCAGAAAAATGAGCCGTGGATCAGGGCGCATCAGCCGGCGGCTGCGGAAAGATATCGGCGTTTGCAGGCGTTTTCGGCAGAGGATATCGAAAGACTGAAACAGCGGGCAAGGGAAATGCTGCCCGCTCGGGTGGAGTATTATTCGCATTTGATGCAACTTACGCCTGCAGCGGTGAAAATTACCGCGGCTAAAAAACGTTTTGGGAGCTGCAGCGGCAGGAACTCGCTTTGTTTTTCTTGCTTTTTGGTGCTGTATCCTCCTGAGGCAGTGGATTACGTGGTGGTACATGAATTGGCCCATATCCGGCATCATGATCATAGTCCGGCGTTTCATGCACTGGTAAAACAATATTTGCCCGATGCCGAACAACGGCGCAGGCTGCTGAAACAACCCATTTCCGATAAAACGGGGGATAGATAGCGGCTTTTTTTGCTTTTAAGCCGCGGCGGTGGTTTATGGCTTGAAAAGAATTAGAATATTTTAAAAATGTGTATGCAGCTTTTGCTTTCGGTTGAAAAACGATAGGAATATCAGTATGATCACATTATAATTAAATGCTGATTGCATTTAATATAAAAAGAAAGGATTTAGGAGGAACCATGAAAAAATTTTTATGTATGATGCTTGCGGCGGCTATGCTGTTTACAAGCATCGGGCTGTTGCAGCTTACGGCGTTTGCCGCTACAGAAGAATTATTGGAAAACGGCAATCTTGAAGAAGGCGATGAGACCGGCTTTTTCCAATATGGCGGAGCACATGATCTGTATGTAGATGCAGAATATGCCCATTCGGGTGAATACGGTATGCTGATAGAAAACCGTGCGGATCAGTATGCGATTCATGCGATGAATATCACCGATATCGTGATGGAGAACGGTCCCGGAACATATAAAGCCAGCGTTTGGGTAAAGTTAAGGGATAGCGACGACGGCGCGGGGAATTGTCAGCTGGTGCTCAATTTCCGCCACAAGGGAGAATCACAGGATAACTATCGGACGGGAGAGAGAAAAGTACTGACTACTGAGTGGCAGCTGTTTACCTTTGAGGGTGAACTGGATTTTGACCTGGAAAAGGGTTTGGATCACTGCTATATTTATGCACAGGTACGCGGCCAGGATGACGCCGGTAAGGATAACGGCCTTGGTCCGGCATTCTGCTTGGATGACTTGAGCTTAGTAAAGACCAGTGCAGTAAACGGTGTGGAAGTGATCAAGCCTGCTGATGTGGAAATGACCCATATCAATGCCTTGGAAGGAACCAGAAGCGAGGTCACCAGTGTAGGGGCGATTCGCTGGGATGCCTGGTATACCCATGACGGACAGGAAGACAGCGTAATTTCCCAGGTTGAGCGGTCCTTAAGTCCGGCAAAATATCATTTCCGCGCACCGTTCTATGCGGAAATCACACAGGACGGCGGGATTACCATACCGAAATACACACAGGAAGAATTTGATAAAGAGATGGAATATGCCATTGAAGCCGGCATCGATTATTTCGGTTATGTATGGTACAGCAGCGATATGAGAGCCGCCAGGGATTTCCATACTACCAGTAAGTATAAGAATGATGTAAAGCTTTGCGCTGTGTTTGACGGCAACGCCATTGGCAAAAAGTATGCCAGAGAAGAGATGGCCGTGCTTTTGAAGGAAGAGTATTATATGACTGTGCTGGACGGCCGTCCGCTGATGTATTATTTCGGCGATTCGGGTAATATCAGCGCGATAGCGGACGATATTGAATATTACCGCGGTCTTTGTGTTACTTTAGGACTTCCGGCACCGTTTGCTGTTGTCATGAATTTGGGCGCCAGCGAAAGTTTCGGTGCGTATGCGGATGCTGTTTCCGACTATGCCATTTTCGGCAGTAAAGGTGTTACTTTCCGGGAACTGATGAATATCGGCATAAGAACCTGGAATAACCATGCGGCGGATCAGATGCAGTTTGTACCCACTGTGACCGCCGGCTGGCATAATGGCCCGCGTATCGATAACCCCGTAACATGGACCAAGCCCAATGCGGACAGCTGGGTGGAATATGCGACCGACGCGGAGATTCAGGAGCATATGGAAAATGCCCTGTGGTATATGCAGCAGCAGAAGAATTCCCTGTTTACCATGGCCAATACTGTGATGATCTATGCCTGGAACGAGCATGATGAAGGCGGCTGGATCTGTCCGACACTGGCGGTAGATGAAAACGGCAATCAGCTGTATAACGAGGATGGCTCGAAAAAGATTAACGACGGCCGTATTCAAGCGGTAAAGGCCGCAATTGAAAAGTATAAAAATGGCGAGGCTCTTGCGGCCGTTGAGGATACCGGCAGTGAGGCTTCGGCGACTCCGATGCCGACAGCTACCGCTCAGCCTACAGATTCTGTCGATAATCCCTCAGAAAGCGGAAATACGTGGATTTGGTTTGTGATCGGCGGCGTTGTGGTAGTAGCGGTTGCGGCGGTTGTAGTTGTTACCGTGGTGAAAAAGAAAAAATCCGGCGAAAATGCCGATGAACCGAAAGAATAAACAGCGGCCAAAAAAGGGGGAGCGCATTTGAAGCCTTTGATAGAAAAAAGAGCTGCCAGAACCAGCGTGGGCGCAATTCGTTGGGACGCCTGGTATGCGCATGATGGAAGAGCGGACAGCGTAATCTCTCAGGTAGAACGTTCTTTGAGCCTTGCAAAGTATCATTTCCGCGCGCCGTTTTATGCGGAGATAACGGCAGAGGGCGGTATTGAGATTCCCGATTATACACAGGCGGATTTTGACAGGGAAATGGAATATGCTATTGCAGCGGGCCTTGATTATTTTGCATATGTGTGGTATGACAGCGGATTGCGTGCAGCCCGGGATTTTCATACCACAAGCAAATATAAAAAGCATGTAAAGCTTTGCGCTGTTCTTGACGGCAATGCCATTGGCAAGGCGTATGCCAGAGAGGAATTGGCCGTACTGTTAAAGGAAGATTTCTATATGACCGTGCTTGACGGCAGACCGCTGATGTATTATTTCGGCACCGGAAACAATTATGATGCGATTGGTGCGGACATTGAATATTATACAGCGCTTTGCCGGGAGCTGGGTCTGCCGCGTCCGTTTTCCGTCCTTATGGGCGGTTGGCCGGAGGAAAGCCGGAAGGCAGGGGCAGACGCACTTTCCCGTTATGCGGTAAGCGGTTCCGGCGGAGCCAGCTTCCGTAGCCTTACGGAAACAACTGAAAAAGTTTGGGAAACCCAAAAAAATTCCGGTCTGCAAAGTGTTCCGCCGGTAACTGCCGGTTGGCATAATGGCACACGGTGGGAGAATCCGGTAAGCTGGTGTAAGCCCGGTGCCGATAGTTGGGTAGAATATGCCGTACCGGAGGAGATCGAAGCGCATTTAAGAAGTGCACTGCGGTATTTGAAAAAAGAAGAAAATAAAGCCTCTACGCTTGCCAACACCTTGATCATTTATGCCTGGAATGAGCATGACGAGGGCGGATGGATTTGTCCGACGCTGGCAGTGGATGAAAACGGCAATCAGCTGTATAACGAAGACGGATCCAAAAAGCTGAATGAAAGCCGTATTCAGGCAGTAGAGCGGGCGATAAGAGCAGAACGGTAAAGAAAAAGCACTCTGGAAAGGGACACTCCATAAGGAAGTGTCCCTTTGCACTTCTGTCAGCGGGCCAGAATACATGATAACTTGCCGAAGCA
>URTC01000078.1 GCA_900550765.1 uncultured Clostridia bacterium
ATCGGGGTGGAACTGTCCATGACGCCTATCGGTGAAAATGTAGGTTCTACTATTACCAAATCAAAAAAGATATGGCTGGTTGCCTTTATCAGCTTTATTATCGGTATTATTGTTACGATTTCCGAGCCTGATTTGCAGGTTCTTGCCGAGCAGGTGCCCACAGTGCCCAATATGGTGTTGATCCTTTCTGTGGCAGTGGGGGTAGGGATTTTCCTTGTAGTGGCAATGATGCGTTCGATTTTTGGTATTGCGTTGAAATATTTGCTAACTGCATTATATGCATTAGTGTTCATTCTTGCATTTTTTGCCCCGGCAGACTTTTTGGCGGTTGCTTTTGATGCCGGCGGTGTGACTACCGGCCCTATGACGGTTCCCTTTATTATGGCGTTGGGCGTGGGTGTCGCTGCGATCCGTCGTGATAAGCATGCGGCAGATGACAGCTTTGGTCTTGTGGCGCTTTCCTCGATAGGACCTATTATTGCAGTGTTGATTTTAGGAATGCTCTACCGCCCTGATGTCTCTTACAGCACGTCTTCTGACATTTCGGCAGTGAATAATACGCGTGATTTAGGGCAGATATTTGCCGTGAATATGCCCAAATATATGGGTGAGGTTGCGGTTTCGTTACTGCCGATTGCCGTTTTCTTTGCTTTGTTCCAGCTTTCTGCCCGAAGCTTTTCTAAAAAAAGAGTGATTAAAATTGCGATAGGTTTTGTATATACGTATGTTGGTTTGGTATTGTTTTTAACCGGTGCCAACGTAGGGTTTATGCCCGCAGGTAATTTGATCGGCCAGCAGATTGCATCGCTGCCGTATAACTGGGTGCTGGTACCGATTGGTATGGTGATCGGCTATTTTATCGTTGCCGCCGAGCCGGCAGTCTACGTGTTAAACAAACAGGTTGCCCAGCTTACGGTGGGAGAGATTTCTGAAAGAGCGATGGGAATCAGCCTTTCTGTAGGTGTTGCGATTTCTTTGGGATTGTCGATGATTCGTGTACTTACGGGGCTTCCGATTTTATATTTTTTGCTTCCGGGATATTGTTGGGCGAGTTTGCTGACGTTTGTTACACCGAAGATTTTTACCGCTATTGCTTTTGATTCCGGCGGTGTGGCTTCTGGTACAATGACTTCTACTTTTTTGCTTTCTTTTGCGATGGGCGCCTGCAGTGCAGTAGGGGGAAATATTACCACCGATGCTTTTGGACTGGTAGCCTTGGTTGCTATGACTCCTCTGATTACCATACAGATCCTTGGGGTGGTTTATAAGATCAAGCAGAATAAAGCGCAGAAGCTTGCTGCGGCGGAAGTTCAGTTTGACGATGAAATTATTGAGCTGTAAAGGAGGCTGCCTGTGAATAAACTGTACTTGCTTTTTACAATTACTGAGCGGGCGCGCAGTGAAGAGTTCACGGCGGTATTCAAACCGTTGGTGCCTGTGTTCTGGCAGATTAATGCCCAGGGAACCGCGAGCGGAGATATTTTGGATTATTTGGGGCTGGAAGAAAGCGAGAAAAAAATCTATATTACCGTTTGCGAGACACATGCGGCTAAAAATATTTTGAATAGCCTTGTGCAGGATCTCATGATCGACGTACCGGGAAACGGGATTGCGTTTACTGTGCCGCTGAGCAGCATCGGCGGAAGAAAGGCGCTGGAGCTTGTGACTTTGGGACAGGAGGAAATTGATAAGGAGGAGCAAACCTTGAAGGGAACGGAATATGAAATTATTCTTGCGGTTGCCAATCAGGAATATACCGAATTGGTAATGGAAGCAGCACGTAAGGCCAATGCCTCTGGCGGAACGGTAATTCATGCGAAAGGGACACAAACCAAGGAGGCCGAGAAATTTTTAGGAATGACGCTTGCAGAAGAAAAGGGAATTGTGTTGATTTTGACTAAAACAGAGGAAAAGAATGAAATTATGCAGGCAATTATCCATGAGGCCGGTATGGATTCTAAAGCACAGTCTTTGGTTTTTTCCCTTCCTGTAACTAAAGTTGTTGGTCTTAGGGAAGCAGTACAAATTGAAGAGGTGTAGAAAACCCGCAAACGCAGCAGGCTTCCCTCTTTCAGGGAAGCCTGCTGTTTTTTATACTAAAAAGATATTGGGAAATATTGCGGTTTAAAACGTATCCCAGATTTCGGCCCCTTTAAAAAAGGAATCAACGGAGACACCTAAAATTTTTGCGATTACGTATAACTCCTTATCAGAAGCCAGACGAATTTGCCCCTCCAGCTTAGAATAGCTTGTTGGGTTGATATCCAGTCCCATTGCCTGCATGCGGCTGATCAGATCTTTTTGCTTGATGCCCATGCTTTTACGAAGGGCTTCAATATTTTTTCCTACAATGTTGCAGTTTCCGTAATCTTTTTTACGCAGTTTCATATGAAAACCCCAAATAAATTCTATAACAGAATTATAATTTATAAATATCTTGACAAAATTCTGTAACGGAATTATAATAAAAATAATTCTACTACGGAATTATCTTTTATTATGTCCTGATATTTTTGCAAAATTTGTCTTTAGGAGGCTGAAAATGCGAAAAAAAAGAGTACGGCATTATAAAAATACATATTCAAGCTTTTATATCAGCTTAGCACTTGTGCTTGTGCTGGTATTGCTTATTCTTAGTGTTACCGCTGTGATCCTATTTTTGCCAAAGGAGAATAGCACGGGGATTCCGGGATCCATTCCTGTGCTTTCGGAAATCGAAGAAGGCGAAGCCCCCACAGACGCGGCTATTTATCCGGCAAGTTTATTGGAACTGCTGGAACGCAATCCGGAAACGGAAGAGTTTGTTTTAGCTTATCCGACAGATCATAAAAAGAAATGGGAGGTCGATCTCAGCGAATATAAAAACAGTAAAACCGTCCCTCTTTTTTTACAGTGGGACAAGCGCTGGGGATATATAGAGTATGGCAGTGATATGGCGGGGCTTACCGGCTGCGGCCCGGTATGTCTTTCCATGGTTGCCTATTATTACATCAGAAGTAATGACGTAGCACCGGATAAAATGATTGAATTTGCAAAAAACAACGGATATTGTGTAAAGGGAAAAGGCTCTGCCTGGACGCTGATCAGTGAAGGTGCAAAAAAATTGGGTCTGGGTGTGGAAGAACTGCCATTGGATTCAAGTACGATTTTCAATCTTTTAGATAAAGGGATTCCAATCGTTTGCGTCATGGGCCCAGGTGTTTTTACATCTACCGGTCATTTTATTGTGCTGACAGGAACAAAAAACGGAAAAATTACTTTGAATGATCCTAACAGCCGGAAAAATTCTGAAAAAGAATGGTCTTTATATGAGTTTAAGGATCAAATCAAAAATCTTTGGGCGATCAGAGCCTGCTGAAAACAGCGTGATCAGATCCGTAGTCTGCCGGAAACGGTTGGCTGCGGATCTTTTTTGTGTCTTTAAACACGAAAATAAGTCCTCGATTCTATCGAGGAAAGAAAAAAGAGCGGAGCCACAAAAAATAGGGTGAGCTTGATGTGAGCCGAAGGACTTAAAACAGAAGGATTCATGTATCATAGTAGTGGTTTAGAAAACGCATTACGAAAATACGGAAGGGTATTCAAAGGAAAGAAAATCATGAGATAAAAAGTTTCGCCACAGCAAGGATAGGTGATATAGTACTTGTTTTAAAGGTCAAGAGAAATATATGGGAAACGGAGAAAAGATATCGAAAAACTATTTAGAAAACTATAGGATCAAAAAGAAGTAGGCAAATCAGCATAAAAGAATCTACCGTCCCGTTTACGGGTAACAAGAGAAGGTAGGCAAAAAAACACAATCACACGTGAGCGGTTTTTCGACAATATAATACGGTGCGAAACTTTCAGTAGCCCTTTTTAGGAGGAAAGCCAGCAAAGGGTGGAGCAAACCGCCAGTTGACCCGATAGCTTTGATTACAGTAGGATAAAAGAACTCTCGGAGAGGAAGAATTTAACAGTGATTTAACTTTGTTATGACGATATATTTAACGCAGCGGCAATATAATACTAAAAAAGAGGTGGAAAAAGTGATTTATCTTTTAGAAGATGACCCCGGTATCCGTGAGCTTGTAGGATACACCTTAAAAAGCGCTGGATTTGACGCCGAAGCCTTTGCTTTGCCAAGTGAATTTTGGGATAGAATGAAAACACAGTATCCAGATCTGATTTTACTGGATATCATGCTACCAGAAGAGGATGGGATACAGATTTTGAAAAAACTGCGCAGCGAGACGCCTACCAGAAAAATCCCCGTGATGATGATGACGGCCCGCGGTACGGAATATGATAAAGTAATCGGGCTTGAAAACGGTGCCGATGATTATTTGCCCAAGCCATTTGGCATGATGGAGATGATTGCGCGCGTAAAGGCGCTGCTTAGAAGAAGCACGCCGGAGGATGCGCCGGATTACAGCTTTGAAGGGCTGAAGGTCTATCCTGCCCAGCATTTGGTTTTAAGCGGCGGCCAGGCAGTTCCGCTGACTTTAAAAGAATATGATCTGCTGTGTTTTTTAATAAAGAATAAAAATATCGTTTTAACGCGCGAACAGATATTGGATCATGTATGGGGCATGGCGTCGTATAGTGAAAACCGTACCGTTGATGTTCATATCCGAAGCTTGCGAAATAAGCTGGGAGCTTCCGGGGCATATATTGAAACCGTGCGGGGAGTAGGGTATAAATTTAATACTGTAATAAAAAAATAGGAAGATCGGTAGAGGAGCAGCCGTATGCGGCCGCTCTTTTTTATGTAATTAAAAAATGAACATCGGATATCTTTTTACATTGATTTTACATTTTATAACCTTTTTTTAACCAAACTAAGTATGTGAATTTTATTTTTCCGCTCCATAATGAAAGCGTAGAAAAAAAGAAGGAGAAAAAATGTTATGAAAAAATTTGTTGCAATAGCTGCCACTGTACTTTGCCTGATGGTTGTTTTTTCGGGCTGCGGAAATACCGGCGGCGGAACTGATGAAGCTGGAAATGATACGATATCGGTAATTTCCCGGGAAGATGGTTCTGGAACGCGCGGTGCGTTTATCGAGTTGTTTGGCATTGAAGAAAAAGATGCCGAGGGAAACAAGGTAGATAAAACGGTAAAAACCAGCGAAGAAACTAACAGTACCGGTGTTATGCTGACTACAGTTGCAGGAAATAAAAATGCGATAGGTTATGTGTCTTTAGGTTCGCTGGATAATACAGTAAAAGCTGTAAAAATCGATGGTGCCGAGGCAACGGTGGATAACGTAAAAAATGGTACGTATAAAGTGTCAAGACCCTTTAACATTGCGGTAAAAGAGGGACTTAGCGAAGTTGCACAGGATTTTGTCGATTATATTTTGAGTACCGAAGGTCAGGAGGTTGTGCAGAAAAACGGATATATTCCTTTGGAAGATACCAAGGCATATACTTCTAAGAATCTTTCGGGTAAAATTACTTTGGCGGGATCTTCCTCGGTTACCCCGGTTATGGAAAAGTTAAAGGAAGCCTATATTGCTTTAAATTCCGGTGTTACGATCGAAATTCAGCAAAATGACTCTACCAGCGGTATGAATGCGGCTATTGATGGCATTTGCGATATCGGAATGGCCTCCAGAGAGTTGAAGGAGAGTGAAACTGCCGCCGGGTTAACGGGAATTGTGATTGCTACCGATGGAATTGCCGTTATTGTAAATAAAGATAATGCTGCGGCAGAGGATCTGACTAGTGAGCAGGTAAAGAAAATTTATACCGGTGAGATCACCTCATGGTCCGCTCTTAACGCATAAGAATAAAATTTTCCGGACGGAGAAGAAGATTGATGAAGAAATTTACGGAAGTATTTATGAACATCCTCTTTCTCCTTGCCGCATGCATATCAGTTGCCGCCGTGGCGCTGATATGCATTTTCCTGTTTGCCAATGGCATTCCGGCAATGAGTAAGATCGGTTTTCTGGATTTTATAACTGGTACCGAATGGGCGCCGTCTAATGATGTGTATGGAATTTTTCCTATGATTATAGGCAGCCTGTATGTAACGGCAGGAGCAATCCTGGTAGGTGTGCCCATTGGGATTTTGAGCGCAGTATTTATGGCAAAATTTTGTCCGAAGCGAATCTACAAGCCATTAAAAACCATGGTGGATCTGCTTGCGGGGATCCCTTCTATCGTATACGGCTTTTTTGGTCTGATGGTATTGGTTCCGTTGGTGCAGCAGCTCTTTGGCGGCAGCGGAAAGGGCGTTCTTACAGCTTCGGTATTGTTGGGAATTATGATTTTGCCTACGATCATCAGTGTATCGGAAGCCTCGATTCGTGCTGTCCCTGAAAGCTATTATGAAGGAGCGCTGGCCTTAGGAGCGACCAAAGAGCGCAGTGTGTTTTGTGCGGTCGTTCCCGCGGCCAAATCCGGTATTGTTTCGGGTGTTATTTTAGGGATTGGCCGGGCGATTGGCGAAACCATGGCGATTATTATGGTGGCCGGAAATCAAAAGATTATACCCGAAAGCATTTTAAGCGGTACCCGGACGCTGACAACGAATATTGTTATGGAGATGGGGTATGCGGCTGATCTGCACCGCGAAGCGTTGATTGCCACCGCTGTAGTGCTGTTCGTTTTTATCTTAATTATCAATTTACTGTTTTCTTTGGTAAAAAGGGGGGATAAGCAGTGAGCGGAGTGAGTTTAAAACAGAAACTGCAGGAATATAAAAAGCATCCGTTTTCTTTCCTGATGTTGCTGCTGGTGATCTTGGCAATCGTGATTACCGTAGGCGTGCTGCTTTCGATTTTGGCCTATATTCTTATAAAAGGCATCCCGAATCTTTCACCGGAGCTGTTTGCCTGGGAATATAACAGTGAAAACGTATCAATGATGCCCGCCATTATCAATACAGTTACGGTTACAGCGCTTTCACTGCTGATTGCAATTCCTGCAGGAATTTTTTCGGCAATTTACCTTGCGGAATATGCCCATCGCGGCAGCAGAATTGTAAAAATTATCCGTGTTACGGCTGAAACACTTTCAGGGATTCCCTCTATCATTTATGGCCTTTTTGGATATATGATGTATGTGGTCTAATTTCAAATGGGATATTCCCTGCTTGCGGGGATTTTAACCCTGGCAATTATGATTTTGCCTTTAATTATGCGTACTACGGAGGAGGCACTGAAATCTGTGCCCGATACGTATCGCGAAGGCAGTTTCGGGTTAGGTGCGGGCAAATTGCGGACTGTATTTAAAATTGTATTGCCCTCCGCCGTGCCGGGAATTCTTTCCGGTA
>URTC01000079.1 GCA_900550765.1 uncultured Clostridia bacterium
TCTGCATATTATTTATGAATTTTCAATTCTAAACAAAGAACGGAGGAAGAAAAAATGACAAATGTATTATTTATTATTGCACTTGTTGCAATCCTGTTAACTACAATACTCATTCTTATAATGATGAGTGTCGCAAAAAGTAAATCTAAAGAAGACTGGCTTATGGAAGATGCGGAACAGTCAGAATGCGTAAGACGTATGATAAAAGAGCGAGAAAAGAAGAAAGCAGGAAAAGCGTTATGACAGATATTTTGGTTTACATTGAAGCTGTTTGTATTATGGCTAGCCGGTTCCTGATTCTTTATGCTGTCTTTTGTGTCGCAAAGATATTTTGGAAACAATTCCGCCATGCTGCGAATAAGATTTATTCCCATGTGACGGGGGATGCAGAATCATTATTTCCGAAAAAACAGTGTATCTGCCAGGTAAAGAAATCAGAAATGGCAGATATGATGTCAAAAAAAAGTGGGGAGGGTTTTATGTACTAAGAAAGCCTTCCGGTGGAAGATGTCGAATCTGTCATCCTGGTTTTTGAGGAAGATTAAACTAAAGGACCGCGGGCGATTGACTTGCGGTTCTTTTTTTTGCGCCAAAATTCAGCTTATATTTTTTGTAACATTAAAATTTCGACATATTGTATCTGTAAACCTTAAATAAAATTTTAAGCAAAGAAAGGAGACATAAAATATGTCAAACGAAAAGATTCCCTACAAAATTTATTTGGAAGAAAGCGAAATGCCTAAGGAATGGTACAATGTGCGTGCGGATATGAAGAAAAAGCCCGCGCCGCTTTTAAACCCTGGAACAGGTCAGCCGATGACAGCGCAGGAGTTGGAACAGGTATTTTGCCGTGAACTTGTACAGCAGGAGCTGGATAACGATACCCGCTATATTCCGATTCCGCAGGAGATTCTTGATTTTTATAAAATGTATCGTCCTTCCCCGCTGGTACGCGCCTATTGCCTGGAAAAAAAGCTGGATACACCGGCAAAGATCTATTATAAGTTTGAGGGCAACAATACCAGCGGCAGTCATAAGCTTAATTCTGCTATTGCGCAGGCATATTACGCGAAGCAGCAGGGCTTAAAAGGCGTTACCACGGAAACCGGTGCCGGGCAGTGGGGTACGGCGCTTTCCATGGCTTGCTCTTATTTTGATCTTGATTGCCAGGTTTACATGGTAAAGGTTTCCTATGAGCAAAAGCCGTTCCGCAGGGAGGTCATGCGGACCTATGGTGCAAAGGTTACGCCGTCCCCTTCGGACACTACGGAAGTAGGAAGAAAGATTTTAGCAGAGTTCCCCGGAACGACCGGAAGCTTAGGCTGTGCCATCTCTGAAGCGGTGGAAGCGGCGGTGACGCATGAAGGATACCGCTATGTGTTAGGCAGTGTTCTTTCACAGGTGCTGCTGCATCAGTCGGTAATCGGCATGGAAACCAAGGCGGCTCTTGATAAATACAACATTAAGCCTGATATTATTATCGGCTGCGCCGGCGGAGGAT
Source organism: uncultured Clostridia bacterium (assembly GCA_900550765.1). Classification (GTDB taxonomy): domain Bacteria; phylum Bacillota; class Clostridia; order Christensenellales; family QALW01; genus UMGS1322. Next base: position 1,502 of record URTC01000079.1, read on the forward strand.
CCAATTTGGGCGGCTTGATTTCCCCGTTTATGGGACAAAAGCTGCGCGGCGAGGCGGATTATCGGTTTATTGCCGTGGAACCGGCCAGCTGTCCCAGCATGACCCGCGGAAAGTATGTCTATGATTTTTGTGATACAGGGAAGGTTTGCCCCTTAGCTAAAATGTATACACTTGGCAGCGGCTTTATACCTGCGCCGAATCATGCCGGCGGTCTTCGTTACCATGGCATGAGCTCGATTCTTTCTGAGCTCTATGATCAGGGGCTGATGGAGGCTACCAGCGTCAAGCAGACTGAGGTCTTTGAGGCGGCCGAGCAGTTTGCCCGGGTGGAGGGAATTCTTCCCGCACCGGAGAGTTCGCATGCAATTCGTGTGGCGATCGACGAAGCGCTGAAATGCAAGGAGACCGGGGAGGAAAAGACTATTGTCTTTGGCTTGACCGGTACGGGATACTTTGATATGGTTGCGTATGAAAAGTTCCATGACGGAAAAATGAGCGATTATATCCCCACCGATGAAGAGCTTGCCGCAAGTCTTGCTAAGGTTCCTCAGGTAGAGTAAAGTATGATAAGCGTGCTGTTTGTCTGCCACGGCAATATTTGCCGTTCGCCGATGGCAGAGTTCATTTTTAAGCAGATGGTTCAAGGGCAGGAAAAGAGTTTTTGTATTGCCTCGAGGGCAGTCAGCCGTGAGGAGGAAGGGAATGCAATCTATTTTCAGGCGGCGCAGAAGCTGCGGGAAAAGGGCATTCCCTTTTCCCGGCATACAGCCCGCCAGATCTCGGAAGACGATTATCGGTTTTATGATTATATCCTTGTGATGGATCGTGCCAATATTCTGCATATGGAACGGCTTTTGGGAAAGGATACGCAGCATAAGGTCTTTCGTTTGCTGGATTTTACCGAAACCCCCGGAGATATTGAGGATCCGTGGTATACGGGAAATTTTGAAGGTGTGTTTAAAAGTATTTCACGCGGCTGCACGGGGTTTTTGCGATTCTTGGAGGAAAAATAAAGCACCTGTTTTTTACAGATGCTTTTTTTGTGCCGACTGCATTTTTTTTATTGAACTTCTGCAGAAACTATGCTAAGATATAAAGGCTTACAAGATGTAAGGCAAAGGAGAGTATCAGGATGTTTATTACGGACCCGAAAGAGCTTAGCGCATATCAGAAGGAGAATCGTTTTTGGCAGGGGATTCCCGGTATTGAAAAAACAAAAAGGGGAAGGCTGTTTGTAGCCTTTTACAGCGGCGGACATACGGAGGAGCCTGGAAATTATGTGCTGCTGAAAATGAGCGATGATGATGGCGTTACCTGGTGCGAGGTTATTGCCGGTCAGGATCCCGGCGCGCCTAAACGAGCATTTGATCCCTGCCTTTGGATGGATCCGCTCGGAAGGCTTTGGTGGTTTTGGTCCCAGCAGGAAACCAGTCAATTTGACGGTGTGGGCGGCGTGTGGTATGTGCGCTGCGATCGGCATGATGCAGAACATTTGACCTTTACTGCACCTGTGCGTTTTGCCAATGGTGTGATGATGAATAAGCCGACGGTTTTAAAAGATGGAACGTGGTTATTTCCCTGTGCGATATGGACGGATCATTGCTATGAGGGAATGCCGGTGGTACAGGGATTAAAGGAAGAACGGTTTTCAAACGTATATGCTTCCCGGGATAACGGAAACACGATTTTCCTATTAGGGAGCGCGGACGTTCCGAACCGTTGCTTTGATGAGCATATGACGGTGGAGCTTTCGGATAACCGTATTTTGATGTTGGTACGCACGCATTACGGTATTGGAAAAAGTTTTTCTTGTGATGGGGGCAGAACCTGGACACCCGGAGAGGACAGCGGAATCCGTGGTCCGAATTCGCGGTTTTTTATCAGAAAACTGGCTTCAGGCAGGTTTTTATTGGTGAATCATTATCAGTTTCAGGGCCGCAATAATTTGACGGCAATGCTTTCGGAGGATGATTGCGTTAGCTGGAAAGGCTTTTTGCTGTTGGATGAGCGCAATGCGGTTTCCTATCCGGACGGAACAGAGGATGAGCAGGGAAATATATATATTGTATATGACCGGGAACGCGGCGGGAGCCATGAATATAAAAATCACAGTGATGCGGCAAGAGAAATCCTTTTTGCAAAAATTACTGAGGAGGATATTCTTGCCGGAAAATTGGTTTCATCGGGCAGCCGTTTCAAGTGCATTGCGGATAAGCTGTGAAAGAACACAGATGAAAGAGCAATCCGTTAAAAACAGCACCTTCTTTATAAAATAGGTGCTGTTTTGATTTTTGGAGTACAATCTGCCGCGCTGCCGATTTGACTTACGGGCAATCAAGGCCTTGATTCTATCAAGCTATCAGTGCATATAATGCTATATGGAATAAAACAGAAACAATACTTATCAGCCAGAATAACGGCTTTTGACTTTTGTGACGGCCGTTTTTGAAGCGAAAGCTCATAGCGGCCAAGGTTCCCAAAGGACCTAAAAAGGTAAGCAGCAACAGGGCCTTTTCGGGAATGCGCCGTGTATGTTGTATCGCTTTATGTTTATCCGCTCGCATACAGGAAAAACTCAGCACATTACAAAACACTTCTATTGCGGTAATCAGTTTCCAAAACATTAAAATTCAATTTCCATGCCGTCGTAGGAGACGATGAAGTTCTCTTTTTCGGCAATTTTACAAAAATCATCATATAATACGGAAAGCCCGTTGTGTGAAAAATGATTCAGGCAAACGAGCGACCGGTCGTCAATCAACCCCCAACGGCGCAGTTCATTGCGGCAGGAAATATTGCGGCCCAGACACATATGGGCGCGATAGGGCAGGTCCTGATGAGCACCGCCGGTGCAATCAAGGGAAACAAAATCAAAGTACGGTTTATTCTTCTTTAAAAACGACCAGGTTTCATCGGGAAATTCATCGGTATCATGGGCGTAGAGCATGGTTTTGTGATTGCCGTGTATCATATAAATATAAGGATGCGCAGTCCCATGATATGCTTTTAAGGGCGTTACGGTCAACGCACCGGCTTGAAAGCTTTGAAAAGGTAGTACCTGATGAAATTGGATTCTTTCCGGTGCGGATTGAAAGGCCTCTGCGCCGGCAGATTTGAGATCTTCGCTGCCGTAAATGTTAAAAACAGGCCAATTTTCCGGTAGTGAAGCAAAACCTTTGCGCAGATTACATAACTCGGGGGCATAAAAATGATCTGAGTGTACATGGGTGATTATACAATGCTGCAGGGTTGTAAAATCCAATCCGTTCAGCCATGCATGATAAAGGCTGTCGCAGGGAAAATCAATCAGCAGAGAATGATCAATCAGTGCCTGCGAGCGTGAGCGTATGTTCCTGCCGCCTAAGAGACGTGCTTTCCGGCAGCTGTCACAGGTGCAGAAAAGGGCGGGAATTCCTTCGGCTGCAGCCGTACCTAAATATTTTATTTTCATAATTCACCTCATAACAATAGATAGAAATATTATATCTTAAAAGTCTCGGCAGTGCAATAGTCAAACTTGTTTTTGTTGACAAATCATCGCCTTATGCATATAATAATAAAGTATTTTGATTCAGAAAAAAAACGATATAGGATTAGAAAAAATGTTTAGAGGGGGCGGGAGAGTGATTGTTAGAAAGCTGTAAAAAATATCTTGACTGATGCATTTTGTTTTAAAAAATATTTCAATAAAGAAAATAATAATTTCATTGTTTGAGAATAAAAATTCATCTTTTCGGGGTGTGGCGCAGTTGGTAGCGCGGGTGGTTTGGGAGCATGGAACTTCTATACAGCACCCGAAAATAAAAACTGCCGAAAACCCTTTAACGGTGCGGATTTCGGGCAGCTTATAAAAATCAAAAAGCAGTCAAATCTGTGCCTGACCACATATTTGACCACTTACATGACCACAATTAAATAAATATCGGGGTGTGGCGGAGCTGGTACCGCACGGCATTTGGGATGCCGGGATCGCACGTTCGAGTCGTGTCACTCCGACCAAAGCGGCTTAGACCGCAGAACAAGCCACAGGGAGTTATTTCTCTGCGGCTTGTTGCTATTTCACTAAAAAATTGCGAATATCTGACATTGAGGCAATGTGTTTGTAAAGGAGAAACGGTTTTAACCATGCAAGAAGACGCAAAATATTTTCTTAATATCATTGATTCCATACAATATGAAAGTAACGCTTTTACTGTCTGGTATAGTGAAGAAAAAGTTGTAATAGGCGCACTCGTCAAAGATAGTCCTGAAGTACAGCGTTTTTTTAATTATGCAACAATCTATAATACCATTATAGATACTGATATGAAAATCAAATATTCGCTAACGGAAGCAATTAAGCAGGCAAACGATACTGATTTTGACAAATGGCAACCATTGCAATCGCCATCAAAAGAAGAATATGCTGCTATTTATTATACAGAAAATGCCGTTTTTAGAACAGCGGTATTATGGGACCTGCTTGCTCAGTTATTTAATCTAAAGGCTGAGCTTGGGAAATCGTTTAATCTGGTGCACGCGGCACAGATTTTTCACGATGCACAGCAAGGGAAAAAAGCAAATTTATTTGCAAAAAAAGTCTATGCTTATATGGAGCAAGAAGAGAATACAAATGTTGAGCCATGGGAAGGAAATTTTGCGTATGTAAGAGACTTCCGAAACAAGATGACGCACCGTGTTTCCCCTAATATATCTTCTTTTTCAAACTATGCGTTTGAATTGCGCATGCCGATGATTTATGTACTGAAACGTGTAATTGAAGATTATAAACAAGTATCCGAATACATTCAAGAAATTATAACAGACATACTAATGGATTATAAAAATTTGAATGATATTAACCCACTGGTCGATGTTAAAGATCATAACTAAAAAAATTCTCTGAGTACACCAAGCTCAGAGAATTTTTTCTTTGTTTACTGTGGCGCAGATTTTGAAGGAATTAATATTGCGGAGAAGGATTGATATGTTACTTCTTACTTTCTCGTTCTGCTTTCCATTCTTCGAATGCTTTTCGATTTTCCTCTTTGGAGTAGAACTCCTGAATACTTGGAAGAATCGCTCTTGCAAATCGATCTATGGAACTTTGCGGTGGTCTGTATCCTTCTAAGTTGAAATCACAGACCGTTTCACCGCTATCCAAATCAACTACTGAAGATGCATAGCCTTTGCGTATTTTTTCTTGTTCCTCCTCAGATAGTTTCGATAAAACCTGTTTTTGTATGTCCGATAACATTTTTTTATCAAATGGTTTTGCCTTTTCTAAATCTGTTTCAAAGAATATTACGGCAGTTCCTTGCGATTTTCTTGCTTTCATATTATTAAGTCCTTTCTTGCTTTTTACTCTTTATGCTATCCTTCTCCGCTTTAATCTTTGCCCGCACCTCAATTATCATCTGCTTCAGCAGCTTTTCGCATTCCTCTCGCGTCTTAGCGTAGATATTATGGCTTTCCCGCTTGCCGTAGGCGTTTGTCGGCGTATACCGTCCCTCGTATAGGTGGTCGTTGATCATGGTCACACAGCCTGTCCCCGGCTTGCGTATTTTGGGCTTATACGGCGTGAATTCGATCGGGGTGGTATATTTCCTTGTCTTCGGCTCAACCGTCGGCATTTGGGCGTCTGTGCCATCGATTTTGCGGTCTATCCGAACCGCCGCCTGCCTTTGCATCGTATCGGTGATGTGGCTGTAAATATCAAGCGTGGTTGCGGACGATACATGACCTATCGTAGCTGACAGCGTTTT
>URTC01000080.1 GCA_900550765.1 uncultured Clostridia bacterium
GTTTTTTTGACGTATGTCTGCATGTAGGAACACTTGTAGCGGTATTCATCGTATTCCGAAAAGATTTGCTTTCCATCCTGCGCCATCCCAAACAGAAATTAACCTATATGATCCTTGCCGCAACGGTTCCCACGGTAATTATCGCCGTACTTCTGGAACTGCTGTTGGATGATACTGCGCTTTCTTCTCTGTTAGGCTACGGCTTTATGCTCACAGGTCTGCTGCTCTACACCATGGAAGTTCTGCCCCGTGAAAGATGCCGTAAAAAAATAGCGGATATGTCTGTAAAAGATGCCGTTTTAATCGGCAGTATTCAGGGCATCGGAACACTACCGGGCGTTTCCCGCTCCGGCAGCACAATTGCCGGCGGCATTTTTTTAGGCATAGACCGAAAGACGCTTGCGCGCTTTTCCTTTTTAATGAGTATTCCCGCCATTTTAGGTGCCTTTTGCTGGGACGTCTTAAAGCTGTTAATGCGCCGCGATGAGGTTCAGGGTGTGACCATTACCTGGTTCCCCGTCATTTTAGGGACAGTGGTCGCCTTCGTTGTAGGATATCTGTCCATTCGTTTTATGCTCAGGCTGATAGAAAACAAATCTTTCAAACCATTCGCTTTCTATACTTTCCTCTTAGGCTTTCTGGTTTGTCTGGATATGTTCGTCACGCATCTGATATTTTAACAAAAATGCAATTTAAATTGCATTATCCTGCAAAACACGAGGCAATTTTTTATTTGCATCGTGTTTTTTATATTAATTTTGAATAAAGATTTTGTGAAACTTTCAATTTTTTAAAATTTTTGATTGCCAAATTTTTGTTTATGCGGTATAATGCATACAAGCAAATTAAATTGGCGGAATTTGAGCTTTTCTCTTTTCTTCCAAATAGCTATAAGGAGGTTGCAACTATGACAAAAAACATCAAGCTTTTACAATGGGTTGATGAAATGGCGGCTCTTACCAAACCGGAAAAAGTCGTTTGGATCGATGGCTCTGAGGAACAGCTGGAGGGGCTCCGCAAAGAAGCCATGGCTACCGGCGAGCTGATAAAATTAAATGAAGAAAAGCTTCCCGGCTGCTATCTGCACCGTTCAGCTTTAAACGACGTTGCCCGTGTAGAGCAGAGGACCTTTATCTGCACATCTACAGAAGATGGAGCCGGTCCTACGAACAACTGGATGTCCCCCAAGGAAGCCTATGCAAAACTGGGCAAGCTTTTCGATGGCGCCATGAAAGGCCGTACCATGTATGTTATTCCCTATTCCATGGGACCGATCGGTTCCGAATTTTCAAAAATCGGTATCGAATTGACGGATTCGATCTATGTTGTCGTTTCCATGGCTATTATGACCCGTATAGGCAAAGCCGTATTAGATGAGCTCGGCGACGGTGACTTCGTCAAGGGTCTTCACTCTAAAGCACAGCTTTCTGAAGAAGATCGTTATATCTGCCATTTCCCCGAGGACAATACGATTTGGTCCATCAACTCCGGTTACGGCGGCAATGTCCTTTTGGGCAAAAAATGCTTCGCACTGCGCATAGCCTCCTACTTGGCTAATAAAGAAGGGTGGATGGCCGAACATATGCTTATTTTAGGCATCGAAAATCCGCAAGGCGAAATTAAATACATCGCTGCTGCGTTCCCTTCTGCCTGCGGCAAAACCAACCTGGCTATGCTGATTCCGCCGGAGCTGTATCAGAAGCAAGGCTATAAAGTCTGGTGCGTAGGAGACGATATCGCCTGGCTGCGTCAAGGTCCTGATGGCCGTCTGTGGGCCATTAACCCTGAAAACGGTTTCTTCGGCGTAGCACCGGGCACCAACGCTAAAAGCAATCCCAATGCACTGGAAAGCACCAGAAAAAATACGATTTTCACCAACGTTGCCCTGAATACCGAGGATAATACCGTATGGTGGGAGGGTATGACCGATGAAATGCCTGCCCATGCTATTGATTGGAAAGGCAACGAATGGACGCCGGACAAATTTGATAAAAAGGACAAATCCACCTATGCCGCACATCCCAACAGCCGCTTTACTGCACCGGCAATAAACTGCCCCTGCATCTCTCCGGAATTCAACAACGGCGCAGGCGTTCCGATTTCAGCCATTATTTTCGGCGGCCGCCGCGCAAAGACGGCTCCGCTGGTATATCAATCCCGTTCCTGGCAGCATGGTGTGTTCGTAGGTTCCACCATGGCCAGCGAAACCACCGCAGCAGCAGCCGGTGCTGTTGGCGTAGTACGCCGCGACCCGATGGCTATGCTTCCCTTTATCGGCTACAATGCAAACGATTACTTTGCCCACTGGCTGGAGATAGGTAAAAAACTTGGTGACAAGGCACCGAAAATCTTCAACGTCAACTGGTTCCGCACCGACGATGAAGGCCACTTTATTTGGCCTGGCTTCGGCGACAATATGCGTGTGCTAATGTGGATTTTAGCCCGCTGCGAAGGTACTGCAGATGCGGTAGAAACCCCCATTGGTTTTGTGCCCAAGGCAGAAGATATCAATATTACCGATCTGGACATTGACAAATCCGTAGTCGAAGAGCTTTTGACCATAGATACGGACCTTTGGAAGAAAGAAACTGCGGATATCGACGAATTCTATGCAAAACTTGGCCGCGTTCCGGCTGAGCTACAGGAAGAACTGAAAGTTTTGAAAGCGAATCTTGCAAAATAAAATCCACAATCTTAACATCCTAAAGGGAACAGCGGCGGCAGAAAGATTTTCTGCCGCCGCTGTTGTTTTTACCTTATCAAAAATGCCAAATATTTTTATATCAAACATTCCAGCTGACAATCATACGGTTCTGCCTCCACATGTTTTTGACAATATTCCTGTGCCTCTATACACCCCATCGCTTTATAAAATGCCTGGCTTTCTACCGCAGAGTGCGCCGAAATATACAGTTTTTCTGCGCCATGTTCCTTCGCCCATTCCTTTGCTGCGCAAAAAAGAGCCTTTCCTATCCCCTGACGGCGCATATCCTGGGAAACATGGATACTGGACAAATCTAAATATTTGTGCGTACTGCCAAACAAAACCGGCTCTACTGAAACAAAGCCTTTTACTGCGCCCTCCACAAGAGCCGCATATACAAAGCCGCCGCTCTCCGCAGTATGTTTCAGGCAGGCTATCAAGGTTTGATAATCCTTCTCCGACCAATCGTCAACAAACGGCTCTTCCCGTATCACCCAGTTCCCCTCTATTTTGCGCCAGCACTTTGTAACTGGCTGACGGCGGATAAAGTTAGCGAATCGCTCCCGGTAAATTTCCTTTGCCTCCAGTCTTTTATATTGCACGGTATCCCCCTTTTTTCTGCCCCAACCGCTGTAAAAAAGGCGCTTTTGAAAAAGCACCTCTTTCTCTTATTCTACACGATTGATAAATTCCTCAATAATATAACGCGGACGCGCCTTGGTTTCGTTATAAATTTTTCCAATATATTCTCCAATGATCCCCAAGGAAAGCAGTTGAATTCCTCCAATCATCCAAATAGAACAAATGAGAGACGCCCAGCCACTGTCAGCATGTCCGGTGATTTTGATTACAATACTGTAAATCAGCATAATCAAGCTGAAGGCAAAAATCAAAAAACCTAAAGCAGTAATCATCCGTATCGGCTTAATACTAAAAGAAGTAATGCCATCAATAGCAAAGGACAGCATTTTTTTCAGCGGATATTTGCTTTCCCCCGCAAAGCGGCTGCTGCGTTCATATTCCACAACTGCTGTTTGAAAACCGATCAGCGGAACGATTCCCCGCAAAAACAAGTTGACCTCTTTAAAATCAGCCAATGCCTCCAACGCCCGCCTGCTCATCAGCCGGTAATCGGCATGGTTATAGATAATATCCACTCCCATTTTCTGCAAAAAACGGTAATAGGCCAAAGCCGTACTTCGTTTAAAAAAAGAATCTTTTTTTCTGGAAGAACGCACCCCGTATACGATATCATTCCCTGCATGGTATTTTTCAATAAAGGCATCCATTGCCTCAATATCATCCTGCAGATCGGCATCCATAGAAATCACAATATCCGCATATTCTTTGGCCGTCATAAGCCCGGCCAACAGCGCATTCTGATGTCCCCGGTTATGGGCCAGTTTCAGGCCGGAAAAACATGTGTCGATTGCACAAAATTCCTGAATAAGCAGCCAGGTTTTATCCTTAGAGCCGTCATCCACAAACAGAATCCGGCTTTTTTCGCCGATAACGCCCGCCTCAATAAGCGCTTTTCGTTTTTCTTTCAAGCGTTTGGAGGTTTCCGGCAGTACCTCCTCCTCATTATAACAAGGTACAACGATATATAAAACTTCACTATTCATTTTCTTTGCCGCAAATCAAAGCTTCAGCGTACGGAAGCGACCGGATCCAATCACACAGTACATGCCACTCTTCCAGCTTATGATCCTTTCTTGAAAAATACATTCCCCTTAAATTTTCATAATTCAATGTAACCGTACGCATTTGATTATAACTGGAAGGCAGCATCTGAATCAAATTATACCAAGTACTTTTATCCTTAGTTTCAAGATAATGCAGCCGCAGTTCTTCCAGATAAGCAAGCAGAGAATCCATAACTTCCCGCGATGCTTCCGAAAGCTTGTCCATGGAAAAATCCGCCCGCTCAAAAGCCTTGGAATGAAGCTTATGCATTGTAGAACAGCTATTTGCCACTGTACCTACTTTATAGGTATCAAATTCCTTCCACCAATAGAGCGGCGCAGTAATATCCACTGACACAAAAATCATTCTTAAAAATTTTCGGTGATCCGATCCTGCCCTGCAAAGCCGCATGGCCAAATCAAGATCATTGCTGCCAAATACAAAATTCCCCTTTTCATCAAGATAACTGTCAGAACGATTCCAGCTGTTCATCGTGTTTCTGGCACCTCGCACAGCATTATCAAAATTCATAACAGAGGTTTTTTCAAGTATAATCATATTTTGCTCCTTCTGCATTATTTATACAGGCAAATATACCACCATTTGCTGTTGATATCCAACGGCTCACTCCAGGTAGCCGAATCGTCCCATTCACGGGGATACAAATCATCCGGCACATACACATACCCTTCGGTTCGATTATCCGTATCCAAAGCAATAAAGTAAAATATCGTGTGAAAATCATCAATTTTAATGATCTGTACTCTTTTTTCAGGAATCGTACTTTCCAGCGCTTCATTCTCCAGCGGAAAAACTCCCTCCTGTATCAAAAGCGAATCTCCTGAAACTGTAATATATTCCTCCTTCAGATCGGCCACCGCTTTAGAAAAATCGGTTTCATGCTTTAAATAATCTGTTTCAATTTTTGAAAGAGAGGCACTGTCAGCAAGGAAAAAAACCAACAGACATCCTATAATCGCAAGAAACGATGGAATAAAAAATGCATTTTCCCGCTTTTTAAAAATTTTTACCGCCGCATATATAAGCACGGCAACTGCAAGGATCGGTCCGACCAATACGGCGGCAATCGTCCACTTGCCCAGCAACGCATGCAGAAAATTAAAATACAGCAACGCAAAAAAAGTACCCAGCGCCGAAAGGAGCGCCAAAATTGACGTTGCCCACATCGCTGTAGAATATTTCGTTTTAAGCACAGAAATTTCTCCTTTTTCAATATATATAAATATTATACATTATCCAACGCTTTTTCGTCAAGATTGTAATCTTTATGGTTTATGATTGACAACCCGCAGTTTCTTATGTACTATATTATATATAAATTAAAAGGAAAGAAGTGGTATGATGCAAACTGTTTCAACCAACGTATACTGGCTGTTTATTCTATGCGTGGTATTTTGCTGTATCGTTGCAGCCGTCGCGATCTGGTACGAAATAATAAAATAGCTGAATTTTGCATAAATCCGACCCTAAACTTTTAAAAAAGCACTAAATTGTTTGACCGAATCCGCAAAAAAAGATATAATATGAATACTTAAACGCAAAATCCTGCAAATATGCAAAGCAATGGAAAGGAATGTATGATGGATAAAATAATGCTTCTTGTCCCTGCCGTAGCTCTACTGGCCCTGCTTTTTGCCGCTTTTACTGCAAAAAGTATTCTAAAAATGGATTCCGGGAACGAAGATGTCAAACGAATTTCCGCAATCGTGCGCAAAGGTGCCAACGCTTTTTTAAAAAAACAATATAAAACGGTAATCATTTTTTTCGGCGTTGTATTTATCCTGCTGCTCATCCTCACTGCAATTGCCAAAACAGTACATGACGGGGCGCTTGCACAAAGCGTTTACTGGGAGACTCCCTTTGCCTTTTTATCCGGCGGTATTTTTTCAGGCCTTTCGGGTTTTTTAGGTATGAAGATCGCTACCGTTTCCAATTGCCGGACCGTAGTTTCTGCTAAAAACAGTTTAAACTCCGGCCTGCGCACTGCCTTTAAAAGCGGTCTTGTCATGGGACTGGTCGTCGTAGGACTGGGAATGCTGGACACCGGTATCTGGTACTGCATCCTGCGGTTCGGCTGCGGCTATACCGAAGCTGCGCAAATTGCGCCTATTATGCTTACCTTTGGGATGGGCGCCTCCTCTATGGCGCGGTTTGCAAGAGTAGGCGGCGGCATCTTTACCAAAGCAGCCGATGTAGGCGCTGATTTGGTAGGAAAAGTTGAAGTGGGAATTCCCGAAGATGATCCGCGCAATCCCGCTGTTATCGCTGATAACGTAGGGGATAATGTAGGGGATGTTGCCGGGATGGGAGCCGATTTATATGAAAGCTATATCGGTGCCATCATATCCGCTGCAGCTTTAGGCGTATTTGCTTTTAATTCCATGAATGCCTTTGCACTTCCCTTTCTCCTGGCCGCGGCCGGTATCCTTGCTTCCATCGTAGGATCTTTTTTCGTTCGTACCGGTGATTCCACGGATCAGAAAAAGCTCTTAGGCGCACTGCGCAAGGGCACTTACGTTGCTGCAGGCTTAATGGTCATTGCTTCTTTCTTTATCATTTGGGCCGTTATGGGCAACACGATACCGACAAACGGCAGCAAATTTAATTTTTGGTATTTATTTATTGCGATGCTTTCCGGTCTAATTGGCGGAATTGCCATCGGCTTCTTTACCGAATACTATACTTCTGCAAGCTATAGACCTACCCGCCGTTTGGCCAGTTCCGGAAAAACCGGCCCCGCTACGGTAATTATTGACGGTCTGTCTTTAGGAATGCTTTCTACCTTGATTCCCGTACTGATCGTAGGCGCAGTAATC
>URTC01000081.1 GCA_900550765.1 uncultured Clostridia bacterium
AGCGCTTGTCGGTTTCAGAGTTGTGTGCGTGAGTTTTGATAGCGCCTGAATTTACGCTTACTTTTTCGGCTCCGCTTTTTAGTACGCGATCAAAATCCTTTAGGGTATTGATACCGCCGCCTACGGTTAGGGGAATAAAAATCTGGCTGGCTACTTCTTTTAAAATATCGGTAAAGAGGGTACGGTTATCATACGTGGCGGTGATATCGTAAAAAACAAGTTCGTCAGCGCCGCTTTCATTATAGAATCGGGCCAAGGCTACGGGATCCTCTACATCCCGCACTCCCTCAAAGTTCACGCCCTTTACCACCTTGCTGTTACGCACATCCAGGCAGGGAATTATTCGTTTTGCAAGCATTGTGTTCCTCCTGTTCTTCTGAGTGCTTCTTTTAAGTCGAGCGTCCCGCTGTAGAGCGCTTTGCCTAAAATGGCACCGTAGATTCCCATACGGCTGCGCTCCTCGAGCTCCTCGTAATAGGTAATGCCGCCTGACGCTGTAATATCAAGGTCGTCTATTGTGCGCAGTTGCCGATAGATCTTCATGTTGGTACCTGACAGTGCACCGTCCTTGGCAATGTCGGTATAGATGATATTTTTTACGCTTAAATCACGCATCTGGATGCAGAAGTCAAAGCTGTCAATATCACTTACATTCAGCCAGCCGTGCGTTGCTACCCGACCGTCTGCGGCATCAACGCCTACCGCCACATGAGTGCCGTAGGTTCGCAGCGCTTCTTTTAAAAATGGGGGATTCTCCAAGGCAGCGGTACCTAAAATGACGCGTGAAACACCAATATCCAAATACTTTTTTATTCTCTCCAGGGTACGAATTCCGCCGCCGACCTCAACAAACATATTCGTTTGCTCCAGTACAGACTTTATGGCTTGAAAGTTTGCAAGGCTGCCGTCTTTTGCACCGTCCAAATCTACAATATGCAGGTTTCCGGCGCCTGCATGAAAAAAAGTCTGTGCGGCTTCAAGGGGTGTTTGTTCGTAAACGGTAACTTTTTCATAGTCGCCGTGCAGAAGGCGCACGACCTTGTGATCTTTGATATCAATTGCGGGAAAAAGCTGCATGGGGATACCTCACAATTCTGCAAAAGCACGTAATATTTTCAGGCCTGTTTGCCCGCTTTTTTCAGGATGGAACTGTGTGCCGTAGACATTGCCGTTTTCTACCGCGCCGGTTACGGTAATACCGTAGTCGGAAACGGCTGTAATACTCGCTGCGCAGTCCTTGGCGTAATAGGAGTGAACATAATAGACATATTCGCCGTCTCTTGTATATTTAAAAAGCTTCGAGGGTTTTGTAAGCTTTAGAGAATTCCAACCCATGTGCGGAATTTTAAACGGCTGTTTCATATCTTCTGCTAAGGGGTATACGTTCCCTTTGATCAGTCCCAGTCCTTTATGGACGCCGTATTCATAGCTTTTTTCGAACAAAAGCTGCATCCCAAGACATATTCCTAAAATTGGCTTTTTTTCAGCAAATTCTATTATATAAGGAACAAGGCCGGTATGATACAGTTTATCAATAGCATCTCCGAAAGCACCGACACCGGGAAGAATCAGCCTGTCAGCGCGGCGAATGATATCGGGATCGGCTGAGACGGTTGCCGGAATATTCAGCGCTTTCAGCGAACCTGTAAGAGAAAAGAGGTTCCCTACGCCGTAATCAAGAATAACGGTCATTTAAAAAACTCCTTTTGTGGTGGGCAGAGCATTCCCGATTGCTTCATCCTGCGTCAATGCTTTACGCAGTGCACGCGCCAGTGCTTTGAAAGCGCCCTCGATGATGTGATGTGCGTTTCTGCCTTCTAATTTTTTTAGGTGCAGGTTTATTTGTGCCGAACGGACGAAAGCCTGCATGAATTCCTCTAAAAGCTCAGTATCAAAGGTGCCTATGCGGCCGGCTTTGATATCTGCCTGATATCCTAAATAGGCTCTTCCGCCGAAATCGACAGCGCAAAGCAGGAGTGCCTCATCCATGGGCAAAAGAATATCGCCATAGCGGCAGATTCCGCGGCATTCGCCTGCGGCAGTGCGGAATGCTTGCCCTAAACACAGTGCAACGTCCTCCACAGTGTGGTGAGCGTCAACATCAGTGTCACCCCGGCAGATAACGGTAAGGTCAAAATTCCCGTGCTTGGCAAAGAGCTCGAGCATATGGTTAAAAAAGCCTACGCCGGTATCAATGCTATATTGGCCGCTGCCGTCGATTGCAAGCTTTAGGGAAATGTCTGTTTCCGCCGTACGGCGCTTGATTTCGGCTGTTCTCATCATGTCTCCTCCTGTAAAATCTGTTCTATAGTGTTCAGCAGTATTTGCATTTGCTCCATGGTACCGATTGTAATACGAACATAGTTTTGGATGCATGCATCTCCTAAATAGCGCACCAGAATCCCGCGTTCTTTCAGGCTTTGATACAGCTGCTTTCCGCTGATTCTGGGCGAGGCGGCCAAAACAAAGTTCGCTAAGGAATCCGTGCAGGTAAAGCCAAGCTTCTGCAGACCTTGCTTGGTAAATTCCCGCGCCTGCATGATCTGCGCAGTGCATTTTTTGAAATAGGTCTCATCCTTGATGGCCTCTCTGCCTGCGAGAATGGAGAGACGGTTCAGGTTATAAGGATTGAAGGAAAACTTTAATGTGTTTAAATCTGCAATCAGCGCCGCATCTCCTATGGCAAAGCCAATGCGCGCGCCCGCTAAGTTGCGGGATTTGGAAAAGGTTCCCGTTATCAGCAGATTCGGAAAGCGGGCAGTCAGCGGTACGGCGCTTTCCCCGCCGAAATCAATATAAGCTTCGTCTAAAATCACCGGGGCGTTGCTGTGTGCAAGCAAAGCCTTGATTTCTTCCGGTGGAAGATACAAACCCGTCTGTGCATTGGGATTAGCCAGTACAATGCTTTCTTTTAAGCCATAGAATTTTGTGCAGTCAATCCTTAAATCGTCTTTCAAAGCAATGGTTTTGTAAGGAATTTGAAAAAAACGTGCAAATACGGGGTAAAAGCCGTAAGAAAGCTCGGGACCGACGAAGCCGTGCTCACCATAGGCGTAAAACGCGAAAGCAAGAACTTCATCGCTGCCGTTGCCGACAAACACATTTTCATTTGCTATGCCGTAATATTTGGCGATAGCTTCTGTCAGTTCGGAAGCTGTGGGATCAGAATATAAATTTAGTTTGGCTGCCTGACCATTTTCCAGTATCCGAATGACTTCCGGTGCGGGAGGAAACGGCGATTCGTTGGTATTTAATTTGATATATTGCGCATTCTTTGGCTGCTCGCCCGGTACATAGGGTTCAATATTCGAAAGAAGCGAAGAAAAATACCGGCTCATACGTTTTCATCCTCAAAGCGGATCAGAACACTTCTGGCATGAGCGTCGAGTCCTTCGCGATGTGCAAAATCAGCGATTTTATCCTTAGCGGCTTTCAGCGCCTCTTTACTGTAATACAGGTAGGAAGATTTTTTTACAAAGTCATCTACCGAAAGGGGAGAGGAAAATTTAGCGCTTCCGCCGGTAGGCAGGGTGTGATTCGGTCCGGCAAAATAATCTCCCAAAGGCTCGGGTGAGTTTTTACCCAGAAAAATGGAGCCTGCATTTTCTATTTTATCCAAAAGGGCAAAGGGCTCGTCAACACATATCTCAAGATGCTCCGGTGCAATCGCGTTGCTGATTTGAATGGCTCTTTCAATACTTTTTGTTATAATGATTTTGCCCGCTTTGTCGATGGATTCTCTGGCGATATCCGCGCGGGGCAGCAGGGGAAGCTGGAGCTCTATCTGCCGGCTTACCTCCTGGGCAAGGCATAGGCTATTTGTAACAAGTACGGCGGCGGCAAGTTTATCATGCTCGGCCTGAGAGAGCAGATCCGCTGCGACAAAGGCCGGATTTGCGGTTTCATCGGCGATTACAAGAATTTCACTGGGACCGGCGATCATGTCGATAGATACCTTACCAAAAACCTGTTTTTTAGCAAGCGCTACAAAGATATTGCCCGGCCCTACAATTTTATCTACTGCAGGAATCGTTTCGGTACCGTAGGCCATGGCGGCAATCGCCTGCGCACCGCCGCATTTAAAGATTTTATTTATCCCGCAAAGGTGGGCAGCGGCAAGGATTTCCGCCTTGATTTTTCCGTTTTTATCGGCCGGAGTAGTCATAATAAGTTCCTGAACACCGGCGATTTTTGCCGGAATCGCGTTCATCAGCACCGTAGAGGGATAAGCGGCGGTTCCCCCGGGAACATAAATACCCGCTCGTTTGATGGGGGTGAATTTTTGTCCTAAAATGATGCCCTGCTCTTTCTTTAGCTCAAAGTTAGAACGCAGTTGGTTTTTATGGAAAAATTCGATATTCGCTTTGGCTTCCTGTAAAATTTCCATAAAGGAAGCGTCGATATTTTTTACTGCCTGCGCAATCTCTGCCTCGGTTACAGCTAAGGACTGCAGCGCGGCGCAGTCAAATTTTCGGCTGTAATTCAGTACGGCCTCGTCACCGTCTTCCATAACCGCGGCGAGAATTTCTTTCACGGTAGCTTCATATTCGGTATAACTTTGTATTTCACGATTCAGGATACTTGTAAGTTCGATTTCGTTTTCAAATATTTTTATCATTTTTCAATATTCCTTCTACTGCGTTTGTAATTTTTGTAATTTCGTTCCCTTTAAAATTAAAGGCGGACTTATTGGCGATGAGTCGGGCGCTGATCGGCAAAATATCTTCATATACGCGCAGTCCGTTTTCTTTTAAGGTTTTTCCTGTTTCTACAATATCCACGATTACGTCGGATAAGCCTAACACAGGCGCCAGCTCGATAGAGCCGTTCAGCTTGATAATCTCAATCTCCCGATTTTTTTTAGCATAAAAATTTTTTGCAATACGGGGATATTTTGTTGCTACCCGCAGCGGCCGGTCAAGATCTTCGCGAAAATCATTCTTGGCCGCCACGGCCATTTTACAAATGCCTAAATTCAAATTTAGGAGTTCATAGATATCAAAATCCCCTTCATCCAACACGTCTTTGCCTACAACACCGATATCGGCGGCGCCGTATTCTACATAGATGGCTACATCCGAAGGCTTTACTAAAAAGTACTTAACCCCTGCGTTTTCGTTGAGGAAAATCAGCTTACGGCTGTCCTCTAAAAGTTCAGGGCATTCATAGCCGATGGATTCTAACAGCCGATAAACTTTATCACCCAGTCTGCCCTTGGGAAGCGCAACATTGAGCATGATTTTCAAATCTCCTTTAATTCCTTGTATTTCAATCCCGGGGGAATATGCCTCTCTACTCTTACATTTTTACCTGTGCTCCGCAGTGCTTCTGCCTGTTTCAGCACCTGTGCTGCAGGAACGGAATCACTGTAATGCAGTAATATATCACAGTCATATTCCGGATGAGGATGAAATAAGGTGAGGTCCGAAAGATAGACTGCAAAACCCATAGCGCCGATGCCGGCCTTGAATTTTCCGGCTAAACGGTCATAGCGGCCGCCGGAGAGGATATGGCGGTGTATGCCCGCAAGATATCCCTGAAAAACAATTCCGTTATAATAGCTGACATCATTGATAATGGAAAAGTCAAGATGAACATTTTTAGCCTTTCCACAGCTTTTCAGCTCTTCAAAAATAGAAGTCAGCTCGTCTAAGGCGTTTTGTATCCCCGGACAGGCAAGTTCTTTTAAGCGCTGAAGCCCGGATTCAAAATCGCCGCCGATGGAAGCCGCAGCACACAGACGTTCGGATTTTTCTGCGGAAATTCCGGCCTGAGTACAGATTTGCCGCATATCATGCAGATTTTTTGATCTTATGCATCCAATCAGTTGCTCTTTCAAAGAAAGATTTTCGCCTACGGCATCTTCTAACAGGGGATCGATAATGCCCATATGAGAAATATTCAAAGCAAAATCCATATCGGTTGCTTCCAGTGATGCAAGTGCCAGCAGCAGAACCTCTAAGGTAGCGATTTCATCAATGCAGCCCAGCATCTCAAGGCCCATCTGATGGATTTCCTTATATTCATGCGAACGCGCATCCAGCCGGTAAACGCTTTCGGTATAATAGAGTTTTTCGCTTGCCGAGGGGGTAGCATTGGTATTTTTTACAATGGAAAGAGTAACATCGGGCTTTAGAGCGAGCAGCCTGCCGGAAAGATCATTGAAGGTGATTACGTATTCGCTGGTTAAAAAGCTTTTGTTTTCAAGGTAAAGCGAATACTCTTCGAATTTTCGCATTTTATATTTTTTGTAGCCGGCCTTTTCATAGAGCCTGCTCAGGTCTTGGGTCAAAGTGCTGATGTCGTTCAATTTTTTTCCTCCGATTTCTTACCGAAAAAACGTGTAAGCACGCTTGTATAGCCGGTATTGTATTTGACACACTTACTTACGCGCGAAAGCGTAGCGCTGGAGATATTTACACGTTTGAATACCTCCTGATAGGTCATGTTATCCATCAAAAGTTTGGCGGATTCGACTCGCTGCGCCATATATTCAATTTCTTTTAACGTACATAAATCCTGCAGAAATAACTCTGCTTCTTCAGCACTTTGTAAAGAAGCAAGCACCTGATAGAGTTGCTGATTTAAAGTATGATTATCCATAACATCATCCTTATGTTTAAGTTGATTTTATTATACATCATCACACTAAATTAGTAAAGTGATTTTTTTAATCAATTTTGTCTTTTTAAACAAAAGATATTTATAGAAAAAGTGATTGACAAACTATCACTTTTTCAATATAATGATTAGCGTATTGAGAATATCAATGATATTTGCAGGTATGGCGGAATTGGCAGACGCGCACGGTTCAGGTCCGTGTGAAAGCAATTTCATGCAGGTTCAA
Source organism: uncultured Clostridia bacterium (assembly GCA_900550765.1). Classification (GTDB taxonomy): domain Bacteria; phylum Bacillota; class Clostridia; order Christensenellales; family QALW01; genus UMGS1322. The sequence continues at coordinate 6,848 of URTC01000081.1, forward strand.
GTCCTGTTATCCGCACCATAGCTTTTTACCCCGGTAAATACGATATTTACTGGGGTTTTGCTATACTTAAATCACTCTAAAACACGGAAAAATACATATCGTAGCTAACACACAGCTAACAAGTAGCTAACAAATCTACAAATGACAAAACTCCCCTCACTCGCTTTTTACGGCGGATGAGGGGATTTTTTTTGCAATCATGTGTTTGTCAAGACATTATGAATGTCCTTTAGGTTTTAATTAGCCGAGTGCCTTTTTTGCGATGGCAATTTTGATGTCTTTTGCTCGAATACCGTCTTTGATGA
>URTC01000082.1 GCA_900550765.1 uncultured Clostridia bacterium
TAAATCAGATTGCTCCTGTAACGCTTGGTAGCATATTCTATAGCAATATTAGCCCAACCGCCCAATACTTTCTGGCAGCTGGCCGCCTGCTCCCGCGCCGAACCGTCCCCGGGCATATTGGCAAACACGGCACTTCCGAATACGCAATCCGTAATCTCCACACCGTCAAGTGCGTTCAAGCTTGCAAATAATTGTTCCCGCGCAGCACTGTTTTCACTTTCTGCCACCGCATCGGCACAAGCCACATATTCCGGATCCTTGCGCGAAAGCGTAAAGCGGGATAACTTATAGGGATTCGAACGCAGCGTACTGGTCTCTCCCGAGGGAATCAATTCATCCGTCGTCGTTACATCATCCCGGATCACACTGCATAGACGCACCAATACTTGCTGCGGCATAGTCTTAAGCGCCGGCCAATCTGCAATATTAGGACCTAAAATCAGCTCTGTTTCCGGAAGGGGATGGTTTCTGCCGTCGTACACGCGCTTTTTATAGATATCACTGTGATAAGTATATTCATAAGGCGTGTACTCTATATCCAATTCATCTGCACCCGTCAAAACACCGCCGTTAGCCGCCGTAGCTGCAATACTGCGGGCATCCATCAGGGCTACGAGCGAAAGCTGACCGTCTCCGGGTTTGCTTCCTTCACGGTTAGGAAAATTTCTTGTAGTATGGCGGATACTGAACGCATTATTTGCCGGCACATCACCCGCGCCGAAGCTTGGTCCGCAGAAAGCTGTTTTTATAACGGCACCTGCCTCCATTAAATCGCTGATAATTCCTTATTGCACTAGGTCAAGATACACGCTTTGACTGGCCGGATATACACTCAAGGAAAACGCACCGTTACCGGTACTGCCGCCCTTTAAAATATCATCGGCAGCGGTGATGTTCTCAAAGATTCCGCCTGCACAGCCGGCAATGACCCCCTGGTCCACATGAAAGCCCTCCGCATCCAGCTTTTGCGAAACACAGCAGGAGCATTGGGGATACTGCCGCTTAATCTCTTCATCCAAGTCAGCTAAAATTTTCTTGGCATTGGCTTTAAACTCTCTTATAGTATAGGCATTGCTCGGATGGAACGGCAGGGCGATCATCGGTTCAATCTGACCAAGATCGATTTCTATCAGCCCATCATATTCTGCTATCTCGGCAGGCTGAAGACATGTATAGTCTTCCTCTCTTTGATGGGTTTTATAATAATTCTGTACTTTTTCGTCCGTTTTCCATATAGAACTCAAACAGGTCGTTTCCGTGGTCATCACATCGATACCGCAGCGGAAGTCCACACTCAAGCCATCCACACCAGGACCTATAAACTCCAACACTTTGTTTTTCACAGCGCCGGAGGCAAAAACTTCTTTGCATAAGGCAATAGCAACATCATGAGGCCCTACGCCGCGCCGCGGAGTTCCTTTTAAATAAACCGCAATCACCTGGGGATAATCAATATCATATGTACGCTCCAGCAGCTGCTTTACCAACTCCGGTCCGCCTTCGCCGATGGCCATCGTTCCCAGTGCGCCGTAACGGGTATGGCTGTCGGAGCCTAAAATCATCCGGCCGCAGGCCGCAAGTTCTTCCCGTGCATAAGAATGAATCACCGCAAGATGCGGCGGAATATACATTCCTCCGTATTTTTTTGCTGCCGAAAGTCCAAAAAGATGATCATCTTAATTCAAAGTACCGCCTACTGCGCACAAACTATTATGACAATTGGTCAATGCATAGGGCACCGGAAATTTTTTCAGTCCGCTGGCCCGGGCCGTTTGAATAATTCCCACATATGTAATATCATGAGAAACCAGGGCGTCAAACCGTATTTTCAATTTTTTCATATCTGCACCGATATTATGCGCCTTTAAGATGCCGTAGCTGATTGTCCCCTCCTTAGCGCCGGTCTGGCTGCCCTTTAAAATTTCCGTCCCATTTTTTATCAAAGTCTTTTCAAGTACTACCCGCATGATTCTTCTCCTAATTTAAAGTATAACAAGATTTTTTCCATAAGCCCGTTTAAACATATCACCGCAAGTATGGGCATCCTTAATTTCCAGTGAAGCATCTGTGGTAGCCTGCGTTTTCATAATAACCGAATCTCCCAAAATATCGCAAGAAACCGATTCCACCACATTCGCCATGGCTCTGTCAAAGCTCTCGGCAATACGAACAAGTACCGCAAGCTTATAAATAATAGCAACATCATCAGCAGTAATCATATCCGAATACCGCTGGCATTCTTTCTTAACATCATCCTTGCGGTGCGCCAAGGCTACAAAGGCACTCATCAAATGTTCCCGATGGCTGAGACCGTAAATATTAGAATTTAATATCAGGTAAAAGCTGTGTTTGTGATGGTCGTGATATTTGATCGTCGTTCCGATATCATGCAGCGTAGCTGCCGTTTTAATAATACGCATATAGGAATTCGGAAGCTTATGCAGCTGCCGCAGCTGTTCAAACATCAACAGCGAAAGCTTGGCCACATTGTTGGCATGCGCAATATTTTCCTGAAACAACCCCAAAACATTGGCAAGAGAATAATCCAATACATGCTGTACCGGTTTAACAGCCAGCTGAGGATCGATCTGCTGGAACATGATGCCTTCCCGAAGACCGCTGCAGCTAATAAAGATATCTGTACAGCCGATATAATTGACCGTTGTTTTAATGGCAGAAAAAGCAGCTAAAAAGATATCTGCCCGCTCATTGGAGAGTCCCTTAATCTTCATGCGCCGGTCAAGGTCTAATCGACACATATTTTCATACAGAGCATCAATCTCCTTTGCCCGTATGTTGTAATTATGAAGCGTACCGATATCCCGCTTGCTTTTCATACGCATAATTTTGCCCAAATTCCGGAAAGAACCGCCCACACCGATCAGCGGAAGCCCCTGTACGGTGGAAAGCCACGGAACCTCCTCCAGCTGCTGACGATAAAAATCTTCAATGGCATCGATCTGCTCCTGCTTTACTTTATCCGCCAGGCCGAACAGCTCAGTAAGAGTCACCGTACCAAAAGGCAGGCAAGCAAGGTTTTTAATGCTGCGCTTTTCAAAGTGTACCAGCTGTGTAGTTCCGCCGCCGATATCCATAATCACACCGCTGTCAATATCCATGGTATTGATAACCCCCTGATACACAAGGGTGGCTTCCTTTTCTCCTGAAAGCACCTCCAGCTCGATCTGCGTCGTAGCATATACTTCATCCAAATAACTGCGCTGATTGGCCGCACGGTTCACGGCTGCCGTACAGCAGGCATAGATCTCATCCACATCGTTTGCCGCACAAAGACGCTTAAACATATTGATGGTTTTGATCAGCTGCTGAATACGGCGCGGCTTAATAATATTATCATGCCCCATATCCGAAATCAACCGTACCGGTTCTTTCAGCTGGTCGGCAATTCGATAGCTTCCATTGTCATAGATATAAACAAGAATCAAACGCGCATTATTTGATCCTACATCCATAATAGCTATTTTCCTCATAAAAATCTCCTCCGAAAGTAAAATATAATATAAACTAAATTAACTAAACATAGATTTATAGTATTATATAATATCTGCAGCCAAAAATCCAGAGGCAATTCTGTTTTTTTGATAAAATTTACAGAAAATTTTATATATTATTTTATTTTCTATTTGCTTTTTTCATCAAAGATTCTTTTTTTCGCTTGCTGACAGCTGAAAAAATCATATATATTCCAAAAAAGATTAAAAAGACTCCGTATATTTTTTTTAAAAGAGCGTTCTCGGCATTTCGGCTGAACAAAGCTCCTGCTGTGGCGCCCAACAAGCCCGCGGGTACAAGCACGGCCGTTTCCTTTGCCCGGATCATCTTATTTTTTAATCCATATATCATAGCGCCCAAAGCTGCGGGAAGATAGGCAATCAGTCCCACATACTGTGCATCGCTTTGCGCCATATGCAGAAATCCGGTAAGGCACGGAATCAAAAGTGCGCCGCCGCCCAACCCCAAGCCTGCCAGCAAAAAAGAAAACAATCCGATAAAAAAAGCAATCATAACAAAGACCTGATTCCCGTATAAAGTACAATAAGACCAAAAATAATCTTTATCACGCTTACCGGCGCTTTTTTTAATAAAAATGCCCCTGCCGCACCGCCCAAAGCAGCGCCGGCACACAAAGGCAGCAGTAACTGCGGTTCAACACTTTTTCTATAGATCACCGCGCTCAAAAGGGAAAGCGGCAAAATAAAAAGCACTACGGATGCATGTGCTTTCTTCTCATCCTTTAAAGCAGAATACAGCAGAGGAAGTGCAATAACTCCTCCGCCGGTTCCCAGCAGGCCGTTGGCAAGTCCTGCAGTCAGCGCAGCGGCATGTAATAATATTCCCTTCATCTACTTCACCAAAAATATAAATCTATATGATATATTTTTGCCCGAAGCTGCTATTTCATATACCTATTGCAAATAATAAATAATTTTCCCACTACCTGATCCAATTCCTGCAGTTTTTGAGCCGAAAGACTGTTATCTTCAAAATATTCCGCTAAAGCATTATAAACATAGGTATAATTGTTCCATAACTCGGTAAAATTTTCATATTCCATTTTATTTTCTCCTTTTTTATCCAATTTTACCATTAAAATACATATATTTCCACAATGAAAAATACAGGTATTTGTAAAAAATACCCGTATTTTTAAAGAATTTTTATGTTTTTCTGCTTTTTTCTATATTTTTTAAAATTATATTTAAATAGGAATATTTTACTTATTTCTGTTTAAAAGATATTCCGCCAGCTTTACAAAAAACGCAGCACGCTCCCCAAACCCCTGCAATGCCTCTGCCGCAAATTGCGTATGCTCTTTTGCTTTTTGCCGTGCACCATCAATCCCGTAAAGAGTCACATAGGTCGTTTTATGGTTTGCAGCATCGCTGCCGGTATCTTTTCCTAATTCTGCAAAACTGCCTTCTACATCCAACACATCATCGATGATCTGAAAGGTATAGCCAATTTCCCTGCCATAACAGCTTAGGCTTTCCACTGCTTCCTTTTGTGCACCGGCACAAAAGGCTCCGGCACGCAGAGCGCCTACGATCATTGCCGCGGTTTTCTTTAAATGAATATATTCCATCGTGGACGCATCGAAAATATTTCCATTTAAATCCACATCTACCCATTGGCCGGCCAGCATTCCCTTTACACCCGCAGCAGAAGCGATGGCTTTTGCCGCCTGAACAGATGCCTGATCGCGGCAGGCATCAAGCAAAATTTCAAAGGCATAGCTCAAAAGCCCATCTCCGGCAAGAATCGCTTTTGCCTCTCCATATTTTTTATGGGATGTAAGTCTTCCGCGGCGGTAATCGTCATTATCCATTGCCGGAAGATCATCATGAATCAGGGAATACGTATGAATAAATTCTATAGCGCAGGCAAACGGAAGCGCTCGCTCGATAGTCCCGCCGCACAGTTCACAGGCGCCCAGCAGCAATGCCGGCCGCAGCCGTTTTCCTCCGGCCAGCACACTATAAGCCATCACCTCCTGCAGCTGCGCAGGAATTTCCCGCACACAGAGCAACCGCTTCATCTCTTCTTCAACAATGCGGCTGTAAACCTCCATTTGCTGTTCTGCTTTAATCATTTAAAGCCTCCTCCATCGGTATTTCCTTAATGGTACCTTCTTTTTTCAGCACAGTAATCCTTTGCTGATAGCCTTCAAGGAGCTCCCGGCAGTGCGCTATTAATTTTACGCCCTGTTCAAAAGTATCAATCGATTTTTCCAAGGAAAGTTTGGAATCTTCCAATTTCGCTGCGGTATCCTCCAATTTTTTCATTGCTTCCTCCAACGTCATTTCCTCGATCTCTTTCATTGTTTCACCTCCGTAATCTCAGCTTCTAAACAGCCTTCATATAATTTTATAAAAACAGCATCTCCCACACGCACATTTTTTGCACTCTTTAACGCCGTCCCTTTTATATCGGTAGCCACCGAATACCCACGCGAGAGAACTGCCAACGGACTCAAAGCGTTTAATCTGCCCGCAAGCAGTGCCAACCGGTCCTGCTTCTGCTGCAGCAATCGTTCCTGTCCGTTCACCGTCCGTTGCTGCAGAGCCTCTAACCGCTGAAAAAAGTTATCCAGCAATGCCTGAGGATCTTCAAAATTCTTTGCCGCCCTATACAGCACAGCTCTGATTTCCGCTATTCTGCCGGAAATATTTTTGTCCAAATACTGCCCAAGACGGTCTATATCCTCTAAGGTATCGTAATAATCAAATACCGCCAATTCCGCCGCTGCTGAAGGCGTAGGCGCCCGCACGTCCGCAACAAAGTCCGCAATCGTAAAATCGGTTTCATGTCCCACTGCCGATATCACCGGCTTTTTACAGGCAAAAATCGTACGCGCAACCTCTTCGCTGTTAAAACACCACAAATCTTCAATAGAACCGCCGCCGCGCGCAAGAATGATTACATCCACCTCCGGCATATTCTCCAAAGCCCGCAGTCCCGCACAGATGGAACGCGGTGCATCCTCTCCCTGCACGGTTACCGGCGCTAAAACAAGACTGATACCGGGGCACCTTCTGGTGGCAACATTCAGAATATCGCGAATAACCGCGCCGGTGGGAGACGTTGCTACGCCGATTTTTTTCACAAAAGCCGGAAGTGCTTTCTTTCGCTCACGATCAAAAAGACCTTCCTCCTCCAGCTTTTTTTTCAACTGTTCAAATTGTTTATAAAGCTGACCGATTCCCTTAGGCTCCAAAGCAGCAACAATCAGCTGATACTGCCCGTCGCGTTCATACAGCGTAACGCGCCCCCTGGCCAGTACCTTCATCCCGTCTTCCGGGCGGAATTTGAGCTTTAAGACATCGGATTTAAAAAAAGCGCACCGGATTGCTGCGCTTTCATCTTTCAAAGAAAAATAAATATGCCCTGAGGAATGTTTTTTTATCCCTGAGATTTCTCCTTCGACCACAATATCATTTAAAACAGCGTCCATCAAAAGACTCTGTTTTACATAGGCATTAAGCTGGGATACCGTTACACTCATAAAATTCCCGCCGCTTTCACGGTGTTATACATCAGCATGGCCCGCGTCATAGGACCGGTTCCCCCGGGATTGGGCGTAATAGCAGAAGCCTTAT
>URTC01000083.1 GCA_900550765.1 uncultured Clostridia bacterium
GCGGAAAAACGCAATGGTTGAGCTGCTTCCCGCCCGGTTGATTCCTGCGGTGATTACGGCGGCCGCACTTGAGGAAACGCTTTCTGTGTGCCAGCTTTCTCAGGAAAAGAGGGCACGGCTTATAAAGGCATTCAAGGAGTTGCCCATAGAGGTTGACGGTTTCCGGCCGTTGAATGAGGCCATTGTGACAAGAGGCGGAATCTCAGTAAAGGAAATTGATCCTTCCACGATGCAGAGCAAGCGGATAGCAGGTCTGTTTTTTGCAGGGGAAATGATCGATATTGATGCTTATACAGGCGGATTTAATATTCAGTTGGCGCTTTCTACCGGTTTTTTGGCGGGAAGTTCCTGTTAGGAGAATTTTATGCAAATAGCACTTGATGGTCCGGCCGGCGCCGGAAAGAGCACCGTAGCCAAAGCAATCGCTAAAAAATTAGGCATTGTATATTTGGATACCGGAGCAATGTATCGGGCGGTAGCTTTATTTATGTTAGAGCATGGCATTGCGCCGGAAAATATACCGGCTGTTGAAAAAGCACTTGAAAACGTGGAGCTTTCTATAAAGTACGATGATGGTGTGCAGAGAATTTATTTGTGCGGGCAAGATGTTTCGGATGCGATACGGGAAAACCGGATTTCAGCTGCAGCGTCAAGCTTTTCAGCAATACCGGCAGTAAGAGTGTTTTTAGTACAAATGCAGCGCAGACTTGCCGAAAAAAATGATTGCGTGCTTGACGGACGGGATATCGGAACTTTTGTGTTGCCGAATGCGGATTTTAAATTTTATCTTACCGCTGATGCGGCAGAACGGGCCAAACGCCGTGCGGCAGAATTGGAAGCTCGCGGTGAGCCGGCAGATGTGGAAAAAATTCAAAAAGAGATTGAAGCGCGGGATTATGCGGATTCCCATCGGGAATTTGCTCCCCTGCGTCAGGCTGAGGATGCCCTGCTGGTAGACAGCACGCATCTTTCAGCAAAACAGGTAACAGATTTTATCATTAACAAGATAAAAGAAGGAAGATAGATGTTTCATGGATTTGTGCGTGGTCTGGCAAGACTTATATTTGCCTTGTTCAGCCATACGAAGGTGTACGGCAAAGAAAATATATTGCATTGCGGCAATGTGATCTATGTATGCAATCATCAGAGTGTTGTGGATGCGTTTATCAGTTTTTATGTGCTGCCTTCAGAAACATATTTTATGTCAAAAAAAGAAGTATTCAACAATAAGTTTTATGCCTTCTTTTTAAAACGGCTGCAAATGTTTCCGATCAATCGGGAAACGGTAGATTTAAAGGCTATTAAATATGCCTGCGATATATTAGAAGAAGGAAATGCACTATGTATTTTTCCTCAAGGGACACGGCATACGGAGCCATGGGTTCGTTTAGAGGATATGCATGCGGGCATCGGTATGATTGCCCTTAGTCAAAAAAGCCGTGTTGTGCCAATGATGTTTAAGGAAAAGCCGGCATTCTTTAAAAAAAACGAATTAGTGATCGGGAAGGAAATCGATCTTTCTTCTTTTGAAGGAAAAAGGCCGAATTCGGAAGAGATGAAACGTTTTGTACAACTGGTTACCCAAAAGATGAATGAGCTTCTGGAGAATGGATCATGCGGTTTTTGATTGCAAAAAGCGCCGGCTTCTGTTTTGGTGTGCAAAAGGCCGTAGAGGCGGTTGAAGGAGAATTGGGGAAACATGAAAATCTTTACACCTACGGAGAGATTATTCATAATCCGCAGGTGGTAGCAAATTTTAAAGAGAAAGGTGTTTTGCCGATTGAAGATCCCGGCGAGGCACAGGCGGGAGCTGTGATTATCCGCAGCCATGGTTCGCCGGAGGAAAAAATAGAGCAGTTTCGTCAAAAAAAGCTTACAATTATTGATGCTACTTGTCCTTTTGTAAGAAGAATACAAAAAATTGTGCAAAAAGCTTTACAAAAAGGCGAATTTATTGTTATAATAGGCGAGAGTAAACACCCGGAAGTTATAGGAATAAATGGTCATTGTCAAAATTCCGGTTTTGTAGTGAACAGCATCGCTGAAATACAGCAGCTGCCGGATACGGAAAATTCGGTCTGTGTAGTAGCGCAGACGACTACCAGAAGGCAATTGTATGAAACACTGATACAGGCAGTAAAAGAGCGGTATCCGCAAAAGCAGGTTACATTTTTTGATACGATCTGTGACGCCACCGCACAAAGGCAGGAAGAGGCTATGCGCCTGGCAAAGAATGTTGATGTTATGCTTGTGATCGGCGGGCGGCAAAGCTCTAATACTGCAAAGCTGTATAAAATATGTAAGGAATATTGTAAAAGGACCTATGCGGTTGAAACCGTGCAAGATGTTTCGGCCATAAAAACATATAATAACGATATCATAGGTGTAACCGCCGGTGCTTCCACCCCGGATTGGTTAATAAAGGAGGTTGTGGATAGAATGAGCGAAAATGAAATTCTCGCAGAACAGGGCTTGAGTTTTGAGGAGGAGATGAACAAAACTCTGGTTAAAATTCGCCCCGGTCAGGTCATCAGGGGCAAGGTTATCTATGTTAAAGACAATGAAGTCAGCGTAGATATAGGATATAAGGCAGATGGCTTAATTACGAAAGAGGAATTGACAGCCTCCGGTATGGAAAATCCTGCAGAGCTCTTTCATGAGGGCGATGATATCGATGTTGAAGTTGTTAAGGTCAATGATGGAAACGGAAATGTCATTCTTTCCAGAAAAAAAGTGGTTGCGCGCCTGGAGGCAGATAAAACCCTTGCAACAATTCAAAATGGTGAGATTTTTGAAGTAACCGTAGCCGAAGCCGTAAAAGGCGGGCTTACCGCCGATTATGACGGCGTAAGAGTTTTTATTCCCCGTTCGCAGATCCGCCCCAATGGTTTTGTGCGGGATGTTGATCGGTATGTAGGGCAGACGCTGCGCGTTCGTGCGATTGATATTGACTTGAAACGGCGTAAGGTCGTGGCAACGCATAGTGCAGTTGTAGCAGAGGAAAGAGAAGCGGCACTGGAGGCGGCATGGTCTAAATTGGAAGAGGGCGCTACTGTAAAGGGAATTGTCCGCAGATTGACCGATTTTGGCGCGTTTGTGGATTTAGGTGGCGTTGATGGGCTTGTACATATTGGAGATATTGCTTGGTATCATATTAATAAACCTTCGGATATCCTCAGTGTGAACCAGGAGATCGAGGTAGTGATTCTTTCGTTAGATCGTGAAAAAGAGCGTATTTCTTTAGGATATAAGCAGCTTCAGCCTAAGCCTTGGGATCATGCTGCAGAAAAATATCCGATTGACAGCATCGTAAAGGGAACGGTAGTTCGTATTACGTCCTTTGGGGCGTTTGTAGCGCTTGAGCCGGGAATCGACGGGTTGGTTCATATTTCGGAGGTTTCTAATAAATTTGTTTCTAAGGTAGAGGAAGCTGTTAAAGTAGGGCAGGAGATTGAAGCACTTGTATTGGATGTGGATCCTGAGGAGAAGCGTATTAGCCTTAGTATTAAAGCATTGCTTCAGGATGAAGCCGATGAAGAGCTGGATACCGAGCTGGAAGAGGTTGAAGCGACTGAAGAATAAGAGAAAGAAGCCGCAGCGGTCGCTGCGGCTTTTTACAAATTTCAGTCTGTGAAAAGGCGAAGAAGGATATGCGCCAAATGTGTTTTGGAAGGAGATTTGCTGATGGCAAAAATCAATAGGGAGTATCTGTTTAGGCTTTCCGCTATGGACGAAGAAGATGCCTTTGATCCGGCAGATCTTTCACCGGAGGAATTGTTTGCGCTCAACAGGGAGGCCTCTGCGGCCTTTGTTGAGCAGTATAAGGCTTATTACGATGATATTAAAACAAGTGATAAATTACATAAGGAGGATTGGTAAAATGAATCTTTTTATGCGTTTTCCGGGGCATCGATCCAAAGTGCTGACATTGAGCTATGATGATGCGGTAGAGCAGGATATTCGGTTAATTAAGATTATGAAAGAACATGGCTTGAAGGGCACCTTTAATATCAATTCCGGGATCTTTGCACAGGAGGGCACAGAGTATTCCGCCGGGCAAATCCACCGCCGCATGACAAAGAAACAGGCTTATGAGCTTTACGCCGGCAGCGGCATGGAGGTTGCGGTGCATGCAGCGACGCACCCCTTTTTAGAGCAGCTGCCTTTGAATATGTGTACCCGAGAAGTGATGCAGGATCGGGAGAATATTGAAAAAATGTTCGGCACTATCTGCCGGGGAATGGCGTATCCTTACGGTACTACAAGTGATGCTGTGGTGGAGATTCTTAAAAGCTGCGGGATTCTCTATTCCCGCACCACAGTAAGCAGCCGTAATTTTATGATTCCTGAGGATTGGCTTCGCCTTTCGGCAACCTGCCATCATGGGGATGTGCAGCTCATGGACCTTGCAGAAAAATTCTTGGCGGTAAATGAACCGTACAGGGCACCGAAGATGTTTTATCTTTGGGGACATAGCTATGAGTTTGATATGCATGAGAATTGGAATGTTATGGAACAGTTTGCTGAAAAAATGGGCGGCAGAGATGATATCTGGTATGCTACCAACATTGAAATCTTTGAATACATCGAGGCATTTCGTCTTTTGCGTGCTTCTAATGACGGAAAAATATTGTTTAATCCTACGGCATATACGCTGTATTTTAGTACAGGAACAGAGCACTTTGAGATTAAACCCGGTGAAACCCTGAAGCTTTTATAAAAAAGCAGGCATGGATGCCTGCTTTATATATTTTTTGGAAGCTCTGTATTTAAGGCGCCAAGATGACCGTTATACCCGCGTACGATGACCTTCCAGCAGCCCTGATCAAAGTCCACAACCGATATAGAAGCGTTGGATACCCAAGGGAATTTTTGCATATGATCGTAGGAACGGGAATTCCATACGGCTTCCATTGCCCGAATCGGCGTAGCATGTGTGGCAAGGCAAATAGTTTTTCCGGAATTTTGATCGATGATGTTCATTACAGCAGTTTTTACACGGGAATACAGCTGCGCTACGGATTCTCCTTGCGGTAATATTGCCCTTCCGATATTCTGCGTCCAAATAGTATGCATTTGCGGATAGTCTTTGGCAATGGTATCAAAAGAACAGCTTTCCCAAAGACCGGCCGAAATTTCCCGCAGACCGCTGTTTTTATAAATAGGGCATGGCTGGCTCCGGGCGATTGCAAGGCCGGTGTAATAAGCCCGCTGTAGATCAGAGGCATAGACGGCATCAATTTTATACTTTTTTAATTCCTGTGCGGTAGCCTGCGCTTGCGCAACTCCTTTTTCTGTAAGAGCAAAATTACTGGAGCCCGCAAACAGGCGCAGTTGATTGGCCTGGCTTTCTCCGTGGCGGACAAAGATTAAACGCGTCATAAAAGCACCTTAAAAACAAAAAATCTATTAATACTATAGCATGTAAGCGGCTTTTTGAAAAGGGATTCTTTACAAATTATACTTTATTTTGCGTAAAAAGTAGTGTATAATATTGTTTGTTTTTAAGGAGGAATTGAGATGGAAGAAATAAAACTGCAGGTAAGACAGGCATTATTAGAAGTTTTGAAAGCTGCTGACTTAAAAGAGAATGATTTATTTGTGGTAGGCTGCTCCTCCAGCGAGATTGTAGGGCAGAAGATCGGAAAAGGATCCAGCCTGGAAGCGGCCCAAGCTGTATTGGAAGGAATATATCCCATATTAAAGCAGCGGGGAATTTATCTTGCAGCACAGTGCTGCGAGCATTTAAACCGTGCATTGGTTATTGAAAAAAAAGCAGCTGAAAAATTTGGTTATGAAACGGTTTGTGTAGTCCCTCAGCCTAAGGCCGGAGGCTCTTTTGCAACTGTGGCATACCGAAGTTTTGAAGAACCGGTAATGGTGGAGAGTATCCGTGCCCACGCAGGTATGGATATTGGCGGAACCTTAATTGGTATGCATTTAAAAGCGGTTGCGGTTCCGGTACGGGATTCAGCAGACAGAATCGGTAAGGCTGTTTTGCTTTGCGCCAGAACCCGGCCAAAGTATATCGGCGGGGAAAGGGCAAAATATGAGTAGTTGTTTCTTGCGCGCTTGAAAGAGCCGGTATATCGGCTTGAATCGCAACAGTGCAGACGGAGAAGGAGCACACTTTTATGGAACCGAGTTTTATGCCGCCAAAGCATGCGGCAGCTGAAAAAAATAAAGAACCTTTGCCGAAGCATCTTAAAGAGGTTCCCCAATATTTGATTCGATTGATCAGTTCTTTCTTTTCAAGGCTCTTTTATATTTTTCGCCTGGTGTGGGAAACCAAGCCTTTAATTTTGATTTTGATGATTGCTGCAGCCGCAGCGAATGGTTTGCTTCCAATCTTTGGGGCGTATATCAGCGCAGAGATCATCAATGCGCTTGCTGAAAATCTTTCTGGTCGTGCAGTAACGGCCGCAGCGATCGGTATGCTGTTTGGATATCAGTTTCTCTATTTATTTCTTAACCGAATCGTGAATGATATCAATCATATGGTATCCAGTCTTTCGGGGGAGATGATTACCAATCACATTCGGCGGAAGATCATGCAAAAGGCAAAAGAAATTGATGTTTCCTGTTTTGATCAGCCTGATTTTTATGAAAAATTGGAAAATGCAAACCGTGAAGCCGGAATGCGACCGGTACAGGTGCTGAATTCTTCGCTTACAGTTATCAGTACTTTGATCAGTATGATCAGCTTTATTGCAGTGCTGGCGGCGATTGGTTTGTGGGCACCGTTTCTTGTGATCATATTGGCGGTACCGTCGGCGGTAATTAGTTTTATATACCGCAGAAAGACTGTAGGCTATATGCGCAGAAGATCGAAGGCAAGAAGGCAAATGAATTATTATTCTGAGGCGGTGGTTGATAAGGATTTGGTGAAAGAGATTCGTCTGCTGGGAATCAGCGGCGATTTTGAAAAGCGGTATGACGCAGTATTTAAGGATTATTTTAAAGGGTTGAAGCGCATTATTCTTTCTGAAGGAGCTTGGAATATTGCGTTTGTGATCGTGCGGATTGCAACAAACTGCTTGTTGTTTTGGTTT
>URTC01000084.1 GCA_900550765.1 uncultured Clostridia bacterium
TCTTTTTTAAGTTCTGCACCTGTAAAATGGCCATCGCTTCCTTCCTCCTTTACTGAAAATAGCTCAGTTTCTTTTCCAGATACCCGAAAAACAGCGTCAGAATCCCGCTGAAAGCAAGATAAAAAATTCCTGTGGCAAACAGCGGCCACATAAGACCGTCACTCTTCCGGAAGGCATCTCCGATATAGATCAATTCCAAAAAACTGATAGTTTTGGCAATTGAGGTATCTTTTACCAGAGTAATAATCTCATTGCTCATCGGCGGAATAATGCGCTTAACCACCTGTTTGAGCGTTACCTTAAAGAAGATCTGGGATCTCGTCATTCCCAGTACCTGTCCGGCCTCGGACTGTCCTTTGGAAATACTCTCGATACCGCCGCGGTAAATTTCTGAAAAATAGCAGGCATAATTAATAATAAAAGTAACGGTCGCTGCCCAAAGGCGGTCATCCTGCATGTTAGCCCAAATATTATTTCCCATTAAACCCGGACCGTAGAATATAATAATAATCTGCAGCATTAAAGGGGTACCGCGCACGATCCAAACAATGGTTTTTACCAGATACTTGAGCGGCCTGAAACGGCACATGGAGCCAAAGGAGAGAAGCAGTCCCAACGGCAGTGCTCCCAGCAGGGTAAGGAAAAAAAGCTCCAGTGTTCTTAAAAAGCCCTGACACAGTGCAAGCATTACTTCCTGAAACATAGTTTTACCAATCCTTGTAAATTTTATAAGCAACGCGCAAAGGCAGAGAGTTCTTTCTCTCTGCCTAAGCCCGTTCAAAGCCTGATATTTTTCAGCCTAAAAATTCCGTATTAAAAAGCTGAACAGCAGGGATGGTTACTTCTGCTCAATCAGCGATTCCTGTACGCCGTACTCTTTGGCCTTAGCCAGCAGGGATCCATTGTTATAGGAATCTACAAAAAACTGATTCAGCATTTGGGCCAAATCGGAGCCCTTGCGGAAGCCTACTCCGTATTCCTCGGAATTCAAGGAAAGCGTGTAGGTTAAATCCTCATAGCTGGTACCTTCGCCGATCATCGCACCGGCCATTAAAAGGTCAATCACGCAGGCATCGGAGGTACCGGCCTTTACCTCGGTCAGCGCGTCGGCCTGTGCCGTAAGCCCTACATACTCATAGCCTAAAGCAATCAGTTCTTTTTCACCCGCTGAACCGCTTTCAACGGCAAATTTTAAATCAGCCATCTCTTCGATGCTCTGATAAGCGTCGGCCTTATCCTTGGGTACCACCACAACCTGTGCGTTCTTGCAATAGGCATTGGAGGTTTCCATACCGTTTAACACTTCATCATTCAACGTCATACCATTCCATACGCAGTCAATATTTTTGCCGTTGAGCTCCATAATTTTGCTGCCCCATTCAATAACAACAAACTCGGCTTTTACGCCAAGGCTCTCGGCAAACGCACTGGCCATATCGGCGTCAAAACCAATCCAGTTGCCGTTTTCATCCCTATAATCCATGGGTTTAAACTCCGTAATGCCGACGATCAGCGTTCCTTTTTCCTTTACGTATTCCGAATCACTCTTCCTGTCGTTATTATTGGTGCAGCCGGCAAACGCAGCCAACGCCATAACGGCCGCAAGCATCAGGGTGAATATTTTTTTCATAACGGTCACTCTCCTATTAATTTATCGCTTTATTGCGCTAAAGCATTTTATCTGTCCGTATCATACGATAGATTACATGGTTTGTCAATCATTTTTTTCATAAAAATAAAAAATTCTGCCGCGCAGGCTTTTCCGCAGCAGAAAAAAACACATACAACCGTCCAGAAGCATCCTTATTGCTTTTCCCATCAAGCTAATATACGGAGCTTATATTCCAAATAGCCCTCCAAAGAATCTCTGTCGCTGACGGTTAATGCATCAAAGCCGTAATATTCCATAAAAGCCGAAAGAATACAACCGCCGTAAACAATAATATCTGCCCGGTCCGCGAATTCCCCCATATAGCTTTCCCGTTGCGGCTGAGTCATTTCCGCCAGAAGCTCCAACTGTCTGTCCATCTCGGTCTTTTGCAGCACAAAGCCTTGAATTTCCTGCGGATGATAGGTTCGATAGCCCAAGTGCAAAGATGCCAGCGTAGTGGGCGTTCCGCTGACGCCGATCAAGCGTGTGGCCCGGCGAATGCCGGTATCCTCATAGCCGGGAAGGAAGCTTTCCGACAGGTATTTTTTGATTAGAGCCGTATCCACAACCCCTTCCTGTGCATACGGAGAAAATTTTTCCTTCAGCCTAACCGCACCGATTTTTTGTGAAAGCACCGAAAACCGGCCGGAGAATTTGGTAACTACCTCGGTAGATCCGCCGCCGATATCCAGCACACCGGCTTCCGGATAGCCCGCGGCCGCACCGAGATAGGCGATCTCCGCCTCAGTTTCCCCGGAGATGACCTCCGGAAAAATTCCGCAATGCGCATGCACCTGCCGGCAGAACTCCTCCTGATTCTCCGCTTCCCGAACCATGGCCGTGGCATAAATGTAAATATCCTTATCCGCCGCGCCCAAGCTCCGCGCGGTTTGTACAAAATCGCTGACGGCGCAAACCGTACGCGCCATCGGCTCCTGCTGTATAGAATTCCCCCGGCCGATCCCCTCGCCCAGCCGCGTAGTTTTCAGCGCTTTTTGAATAAGCTGCTGCCGGCCGTGCTCAACGTCAGCCGCATACAGCCGTACGGAATTGGTTCCGATATCGATCACAGCTTTTTTCATTCTTCTTCCACCACATCCACGCGGGTCTCGCCTTCCTGTACCATACCGAAATGGCTGCGCATATATTTTTCGATGTAATCCAGCGTGCTTTTATCCTCTACGTTTTTTATCATTTCCTGATATTCTTCCTCAAGCCGGGTGTTTTCCTCCTGCATCTGCCGGATCTGCTCCCGCTGCTTGGCAAGCACAATTTCCTGATTGATATACATATAGCAGAAATATCCCAGCAATCCCACAAGCACCACTGCCGCGCCGATACGCAGATATCTGGGTCTTCTCCTTTTTTTGCCGGCCATGAACGCTGCTCTCCCCTTTACTTGAACAGGCGCTTAACGCCGCCCAGCGACGCAAGCTTTCTATATAGATTATATATAAAACCGGTAAAAAAGTCTATAAAAATTTTAATAAAGTAGCCCGACGTTGCTCTTTCAATATAAAAGCCCACCAGGATTCCCAGAAAAAAGAACCACTGCAGTTCTCCTTTATTGCCGATATACGCCGTAAAAGCTGTGGAAAGCAGGAAAAACAGCGAAAACAACAGATCCGAAATATGAATCAGCACGCCTTTCCGGTTGCGCCGGAACAGATAGAAAAGGTCATAGACCAGTCCCTGCAGAATACCGCAGCAAATAAACAACAGAAACAACGGTGCCTGACGGCTGCTTTCAAACAGTCTCATTTAAACAGCCTGGAAAAAATTCCGCCCTTATTTTCGGTATCGGAATATTCCACTCCGTTGATAAAACCATCCACTACCATCACACCGTTATCAAGATCCAATCTGGAAATATGCAAATTCTGACCGTACACCGCCACGCCGCTGCTTTCACACCGGGCGCATACCTCGCCTTCGTCAAAGCTATCCACCCGGACAATGCCGCTTAGGGTAATCCGTTCCCGATTTTCTATACTCACGCTGCTCCGCGCAGAGCTCGGTCTTCTCACTTCGGTTAGTTCATTCATCTTTTCATCCCCCTTTTTGTTAAAACTTATGCATCTGATTTACGGGTTATTCCGTTTCTTTTTGACGTTAATTTTGTTGCGAATAATCAAAATGTATAATATAATATAAAGAACTATGAGATATACTTTTCTTTTACCCGATGAAAATGCCACCCTGGCATTGGGAGAAAAAATTGCACAAAACTTAAAAGGCGGCGCCTTTATTGCCCTGCAAGGAGGGCTCGGCGCCGGAAAAACCGTATTAGTAAAGGGGCTCGCCCATGGACTGAAGATTACGCAGCGCGTAATGAGCCCTACTTTTCCTATTATGTGCCAATATTTCGGTACCAGGGAGCTATGCCATTTTGATCTCTACCGAATCACCGAAGATGATTGCTATGATATGGGATTTGACGATTTCTTTTTTGACCCCTCAATTATCTGTGCGGTGGAATGGAGCGAACGTCTGCATGATTTACCTCCGCATACGCTTATCGTGAAGCTTTCTGTCAACGACGACGGCTCCCGGCAGGCAGAAATTATCGACGAAAACGGTCTTTTAAAGGGGAATATATGAAAATACTTGCCATTGATACCTCCAGCATCTATGCTTCCTGCGCACTTCTGGCGGAGGGCGATATCCGCAGCGAGGCCGCGGTGAATAACGGTTTGGTCCATTCCCGCTCGCTGATGCCCATGATCGAGCGCTGTCTGCAAAATGCCGATACCGATATCGGCCAGATTGATGTTTTTGCCTGTGTGGCAGGGCCGGGATCCTTTACCGGTATCCGTATCGGCGTATGTGCTGTCAAAGGATTGGCACAAGCTTTAAAAAAGCCCTGTGCCGCTGTCAACACATTGGATTGCCTGCGGCAGAATTTTCCCTTTGCCTCAACGGTTTGCCCTATTATGGATGCCCGGCGCGGGCAGGTCTATTGTGCCATATATGAAGAAAAAAGCATATTATTAAACAGCAGCGCTATGGCTATCGAAGATCTTTTAGCATTGTTGAAGGGAAAAAACACCGTATTTTTAGGCGACGGTGTTAAAGTATACAAGGACACCATCTTCGCCGCACTGAAGGAGCGGGCGTTGTTCGCTCCTCCGCACCTGAATTATACACGAGCCTCCGCCGCCGCCTTTTTAGCTATGCAGGCGGCAGAAGAAAACAAACTGGTTTCCGCGGCGGCTCTGGACGCAATCTATCTTAGAAAACCACAGGCGGAAAGAGAATATGCAGCCAAACACAGCCAAGCTTGAAGAAAAATTTCTCGACGGCGTTATAGAAATAGAGAACGAAAGCTTTGCCCATCCTTGGTCACGCGAAGCCTATTTGGCAGAGCTGAAAAATCCCATGGCCCACTACATCGTGCTTACACAAGAGAACACCGTTGTTGCCTACGGCGGCTTTTGGCAGATTCTCGACGAAGGCCATATCACCAATATCGCGGTAAAGAAAAGCGAACGCGGACGCGGTCTGGGCACTGTTTTAATGCGCCGGCTGCTTTCAGAAGCGCAAAAGTTAAAAATTACCGCGCTCACTTTAGAGGTTCGTGCATCCAACACGGCCGCGCAGCATTTATATCAAAAATTCGGTTTTCAAAGCGCGGGCATCCGCCCGGGCTATTATCCCGACGGCGAAAGTGCCGTCATCATGTGGCGGGAGGAACTCTATTGCTGACAACTGTAAATGGATATACCATCAATTATGAGCAGCTGGGAAGCGGACCGGATCTGCTGATGCTGCATGGCTGGGGCTATGATCTTACGCTGCTGATGCCTTTGGCACGGGCCTTGGCGTCTTCTTTTCGGATAACCCTGGCAGATATGCCGGGTCACGGACTTTCGCCGGAACCGAAAGAAGCCATCACCGTATTTGATTATGCCGAGCTCGTATATGGTCTGCTGCAGACGCTTTCTATTGAAAGCACTTACCTGTTAGGCCATTCCTTCGGCTGCCGGTTAGCCATTATTTTAGCGGCAAAGCATCCCGAAAAAATAAAAAAAATGGTACTTTGCGGTGCGGCGGGTGTACTGCCGAAACGCAGCGCGGCCTATTATCTGAAAGTATACCGCTATAAAATAGGGAAATTTTTTATCAAAACCTTTGCCAAAGGCAAGCTTGAAAAATGGCAGCAGAGCAAAGGCTCTGAGGATTATCAAAAACTCTCTCCGGTTATGAAGGCCAGCTTTTCGGCCATTGTAAACCAGGACCTTACACCGCTGCTGAAAGCTATTCAGGCGCCGGTATTTTTAATTTGGGGCGAAAAAGATACGGCTACCCCGCTGTACATGGCACAAGTGATGGAGCAGGAAATTCCCGACTGTGCAAAGGTCGTCTATTCCGGACGCACGCATTACGCCTTTTTAGAAGAATCCGCCCGGACCCTTGCCATTGTAAACACATTTTTTAAGGAGTAGATCATGGATTTTATTTTTTCCTCACCCTACGTAATAGCGGCCAGTATTCTTTTAGTGCTGTCTCTTTCGGGTCTTACGCTGATTGCCGCAAAATATTACATCCATATGCTGCAGCTGGAGGGATTTTTTTTATCCCAATATGCCGTACATCTATTCGCAAGACTGAGAAAACCCTCTCTTCTGTTTCATCCGCAGCCTGCAAAAAAGCCGTTAAAATTCACCGCGCGCATCGTACGCCTGTATATCTGTTTAGCGTTGGTGACTCTGCTGATTTCAGCCCTATGCGTTTTTTTGCTGCCGGCACCGCTGTTCCTTTTGTGCATTCTGCTGCTGCCGCTAGTTTCCGTGCTGGTCTTTTTCTGCGCGCTTTTATGTATGCCGGTTGAAAAGGCCATTGCCGCTTGGTACATACATGACGCAAAGAAAAAGCTTGCCGCCAGAGGCGACCTTAAAATCATCGGCATTACCGGCAGCTACGGTAAAACCAGTACAAAATTTATTCTTTCCACGATATTAAGTGAGAAATTCTCCGTACTGACACCTCCTTCGAGCTACAATACCACCATGGGTGTAGTACGCGTAATCCGAGAGCGGCTTCAGCCGGACGATGAGATTTTTATCTGCGAAATGGGTGCCCGCCATATCGGGGATATTCGGGAGATCTGCTCCTTTGTTCACCCGGACGCGGCGATTCTCACCTCCATAGGGCCGCAGCACTTAGATACCTTTGGTTCCATCGAAGGTGTAAAAAAAGCGAAATTCGAGTTGATTGAAGCACTCGGTACAGAGGGCACGGCAGTCTTTTCTTCTTCCGGCGAAGAGATCCTCTCACTGTTTGAAAAAGCTCCCTGCAAGAAGGTATCCGCCTGATTCC